>JBCAXC010000058.1:0-9261 GCA_038534255.1 Pseudomonadota bacterium | reverse complement strand
ACCGCGCCGGATTGACGAGAAAGCGTCGCTTCACCGCATCGCGACCAAGCAACATCCGGAAGCCCATTTCGTCCCGTCGGGTCAGCGTCATGTCGATCTCGAAGGCATGCGCACCGATCACAACCGACGCCCGGATGACATACCGTCGCTCCGATTGCCCGCCGGAATTTTTAATATCCCGACGGTCAAGCACTGGGGCCTGACAACTTACAAGTGGCGTAGCCTTGCGCTGCACGGGATGCAGATCGAATGCGACGTGGCTCGCGCCATCCACCTCGGTCTCAACGATATTGTAGGCGTGCACGGCAGATGTCTTGGCGCCGGTGTCGATCTTCGCCTTGATCGCCACCTCGTCGAACTGCGGAAAAACCACCCACTCGCGCCAGCCAATCAGCGCAAGAGGGCGCGGCCTCCGCAAAGCCTCCTCAACCATCGTCCCTAAACCTTCAACGCTTCGAGATTGCGGTAGTGCGCAAGCGCCTCCGGATTGGCGAGTGCCTCGGTATTCTCGACCGCACGACCATGCACAACATCGCGAATGGCCAGTTCGGTGATCTTTCCGGATTTGGTGCGTGGAATATCCGGCACGGCTACGATCTTCGCCGGCACATGGCGCGGCGAGGCGCCTGTGCGGATTTGTTTGCGGATGCGCTGTTCCAGATCATCGTCCAGCGTCGCTCCATCGCGAAGCACGACGAACAGCACGATCCGGACGTCGTGGTCCCACGCTTGCCCGATCACGACGGATTCCATGATCTCCTCGAGCTGCTCGACCTGGCGATAAATCTCCGCCGTCCCGATCCGCACACCGCCGGGGTTGAGCGTGGCATCTGACCGGCCGTGGATGATCATACCGCCCTTGCCTGTCCACTCCGCGAAGTCGCCGTGATGCCAGACATTCTTAAAACGTGCGAAGTAGGCGTTGTGATATTTTTCTCCATCCGCGTCATCCCAGAACCCGACTGGCATCGAGGGAAACGCGTTGCGGCAGACCAACTCGCCCTTGCCGCTTCTGATCGGTGCGCCTGCACTGTCGGCCACGTCCACATCCATCGCGAGGCCAGGTGCCTGGATCTCGCCACGCCACATCGGCTTAAGCGGCGAGCCGAGCACAAAACAGGAGACAATATCCGTGCCGCCTGAAACGGATGCAAGATGGATATCCGGCTTCACAGCGTCATACACATAGTCGAAGGACTCAGGCGCCAACGGCGAGCCCGTAGACGTCATCATTCGCACGCTCGAAAGATCGTGCGTCTCGCGCGGTCGCAGTCCGGCCTTCCGGCATGCATCGATGTACTTCGCGGAAGTGCCAAACACGTGCATCCCGACCTCGTCCGCAAAGTCGAACAACACGCTTTCGCGCGGCGCGAATGGCGAGCCGTCGAACAACAGCAGTGTTGCCCTCACAGCGAGACCGCTCACGAGCCAGTTCCACATCATCCAGCCGCAGGTCGTGAAATAGAACAGCCGCTCACCGGCCTTCAGATCGCAGTGCAGCACATGTTCTTTCAGATGCTGCAGAAGTGTGCCCCCCGCACTGTGGACGATGCACTTCGGCACACCGGTCGTTCCGGAGGAAAAAAGAATGTAGAGCGGGTGCTCAAACGGTAGCGGCGTGAAACGCGGCATCGCAGGCGCATCGCCCTGCAGGAGAACCGGCCACGTCGTCACAGTCTTGACGGCGCCGAGTGCCTCGCACGTCTGATTGCTGTCCCCAGCATAAGGCACCAGAACAACCCGCTCGACGCTTGGCAGCGCGGCGCAAATCTCGACGAGCTTGTCGCGAATATCGATCCGCTTGCCGTTATACCAATAAGCATCCACGGCAACGAGGACGCGCGGCGCGATCTGGGAGAAGCGATCGAGCACGCCTTTCACCCCGAAGTCGGGTGAGCACGAAGACCAGACCGCACCACTCGCCGACGCGCCCAGCATCGCCGCAATCGTCTCCGGCATGTTCGGCATCATCGCCGCGACGCGATCACCAGGACAAACATCAAGCGTATCGAGAAGAGCCTGGAATGCCGCCGCGCCTGCGCTCAAGTCGTCAAAACTCCATGACGCGTCCGCCTTGTCCTCGCCGCGAAAGATCAGCGCCGGTTGATCGCCGCCAGCATCGCCCGCAGCTCGCAAGAGGTTTTCCGCAAAGTTGAGCCGCGCTTGCGGGAAGAACTGCGCTCCCGGCAGCTTGTCCGCGTTCACGAGATAGGGCGCGGCACCCTTGTCACCCACGACCTCACAATAGTCCCAGACAGCGCTCCAGAATGCGGCCGTCTCGCTGAGTGACCATGCGTGCAGTGCGTCATGCCGCGCGCTGGCGTCCGCCACCTCGGCAATGGCGTCCCCGAAACCAGCATCCCTCGAAGAGACGAAACGAATGAAGGCCGTCAGGTTGGCAGTATCGATCGCGTTTGCATCAGGCTGCCACAGTGGTTCCGTCATTGCACCGCGATCCTCCGCCTTTGCGCAATCTCACGGCCCTGGCGACAGGGCGTTGCGCACCCGATGAACTCTTCGTCTTCCGTGGTGACGTCGCGCACCTGTCGACAAACCGTCAAGCCCTGTTGGCCTTCACCTCAGGTGTGTGACAGTTTTTTCAGATACGACGAATCACAGCGCAGATTTGTCACCCGAAACAACACGATGGCGCTATAACGTCGGGCGAAGTGGGAGGAATGACTTGCGTGACTGGGGGGACAGGTTGAGGACAGCGCATACCGTTGGTCGTCCTTGCGAACCCAAGCATCGTATGCGCCGTTTCCCAAGTTTCATGGCGTTGACGGCCTGCGCGGCTGTCGTGATCGGATCGGCCAGTCTGGCGACCGCGCAAACCGCAACGGACACCGCGACAACCACGGCGACAACATCCCCGACGCCCGCGCCTGACACGTCGGTCACTGACTTCGCGGACAAGGCAAAGCTCTATTGGGGCTCGGCACGCGTCGAATTCGGCGAGAACGAGATCGTCGTACGCAGGCCGAAATTCGATATCGCAACTTCGAGCCATACCACGCCGCACGCAGCATTCTCTGATCCGGGGCTTCTGAATGCGATCCTGACACCTGCGTTCGAAGCGCTCGACGGGATCACCGCTCCAAAAATCCGCATCATCGATGGCGCTGTAAAGATCACGCATGGCGGCGCGGCGGTCCATCATATCTCACAGCTCAACGCACGCTTCAGCATAAGCCCGGCAAGCGGCCTGATGACTGGCAAGGGCACATTCGCCATGCGCGGCGAGACCGCGACGTTCAGCCTGGCTCTCGCCCGACCGCTGGATACCGAGACGCAAACCGCGACCGACGCCACGCAGTCATCCGGATCATCTGATGATGATCCGTCAGCGTCCAAAGCCGGAATTCCTTTCCGCTTTGACTTAACCGGTGCCGGGCTGAGCGCGCGATTTGACGGACACTTCCAGAGTGAAGCCGAACTTGCCTTGAACGGCGAGATCGATGTCACGATCACAAACCTGCAAAAACTCGCGCGCTTCGTCGGTTTTTCTCCCTCTCCGGATGCGACACTCGGCAAGGTTCGTGCTGCCGGAGATGTCAAATGGCGCGCCGGAATCTTCGATGTCTCGAACGGCACGTTCGCGCTGGATGGCAACCGGGCATCGGGCGTCCTGACTCTCGATATGCGCAAGCCGCGCACGTCGATGCAGGGCACGCTCGCGATCGACGAACTTGATCTCTCCCGATACGTCGGCAAGCCGAGGCATGCGCAGCAGGCAACCGTGCTCGACACGCTCATGCCGACCCTTGAGCCGGAGATGACGATCAACGCGCCGATGCTGCGCGACTTCGATGCGGACTTGCGTGTCTCTGTGAACAGCATCAAGGCGGGCGCCTTCACCGCAGGCACAGGGGCGCTCACGCTCACCCTGCGCTCTGGCAAATTGCTTGCGGATGTCGCTGAGCTCCAGGCGTTCGACGGTGCGATGCTGGGTCAGTTCGAGCTGGACGCGACGGGCTCCGAGATCAAGTTGTCGGGCCGCAGCTTGTTCAATGACGTTGAAGCGGCGCAGTTGATGCGCTGGGTGACGACGATTCCCGTATTGCGCGGCGCCGCCCGATTGACAGCCAATGTTGCGGCGACCGGCCATTCGCTCGGTGCACTGATCAGCTCCATGACCGGCGACATGCGCCTCACCATGCTCAGCGGTGGCGCATTCCTCATCGACATCGACGGGTTGATGACACGCGCCAAGGGCAAGCCGTTGGTCGGGTGGGACACGGCGCGACGCGCAGAGACGAGCTTTCAGTCGCTGGAAGCCAAGCTCGACGTCAAGAACGGGCGCGTGTCATCAAGACGCCTTGTCGCCCAGCGCGCCGGCAATGCGATCGTCGGCATTGGCAACGTGGATTTGACAGATCAGTCCGTCTCGGTGCGCATGTCCGTGCGGGAGAACGCGACTGCGGTGGAGCGCGGTGACACTGTTTTGTCCGGCGGGCCGGTGTTGACGCTCCGCGGTCCCTGGGATGAGCCGTCGATTACCGTCGAGCAGCAGGCCCGCATCACTGCGCCACCACACAGTCAAACGTTCGGTGCAAGCCTCTCGGAATAGCGCGTCGCAAGTGTGTGACGTTCGGCCGTTGCGGCTGCACTCCGATCATCAAGAGAGTCATTGAGATGACACACCTGTTTCCGGGCCGTTCAGCACTCACGTCTGCAATCCTCTGCCTGTCGTTAGTTCCCGGCGTCGCGTCAGCGCAAACGGCAAGCCAGACACCCGAGGGCAGCGCGGCACCTGCATCTGAGCTCGTCGGTGACGCGATCACGAGCCAACCGGCGTCGCCCAAACCAGCGAATGACGCGGTCATTGCAGCGCCCTCACCCGAGGCGGACGGGGCACCAGAGAACGCAACGCCAGAGACCGCCGCGCAGCCGGAACTCACGCCAGCTCCGGTCCCACCCACATCGCTCACTGTTGCCACATGGGAAGGCGCCTACGGCGAGGCGCAGCGTATTGCGGTTTTCGATCCGTTCGCCAGCCGGACTGGGATCGCCATCAAGACGCAGCCGCACACGGACGGCGCGCGTCTGCGCAAATCTGACACGGCAGACAAGCTCGACTGGGACGTTGCGCACATTCCGGCGGATGCCGCGATTGCCGCCTGCAAAGCCGGCACTGTGATCGCGTTGGATGACGCCAGGCCGGCGGCCGACCAGTTTATCGCAGGCGCAGTCGGCACGTGCCATGTCGCGAGCGCGGTCTGGTCCTCCGTCATTGCGGTCCGCCCAAGCAGCAGGTGGCAGGCCAAGCCGACCACGCTTGCTGACGTGTTCGATCCGACGTCCTTTCCCGGCAAACGGGCGTTTCCACGCCAGCCACGCTACCTGCTCGAGACCGCGTTGATGGCCGATGGCGTGGCTCCGGCTGAGGTCTACGCCACACTCGCGACAGATGCGGGCCTTGCACGCGCGTTCGCACGCCTGGAAGACATGCGTCCGCATATCGTGTGGTGGCGTGCCACGAACGAGACGGATGTGCTTCTCGCGGAGAAAAATGTGCGGTTCGTGCTTGGCTTCAACGGCCGTTTCTTCAACGCCTTTGCAGGCCGCAAGGATGCGCCGCGCCTGATCTGGGACGGGCAACTCTACGGCCTGAACGCATGGGTGATCCCGGCCAAGAGCAAGCACCCGGCCGCCGCCAAGGAATTTATCTCCGCTGCGTTGCAAGCCGATGCGATGCGCGCACAGGCCAGCCGGCTGCCCTATGGCCCGACGCGCGTCGCCGCCGTCGCCGAACCCATCCGCAACGATGCCCTTGGCATCGACATCACGCCCTATCTGCCGACCGCGCCCGGCAACTTTTCCCGAGCGCTTGAGATCAACGAAGCCTGGTGGCGGCAGAACGAGGCGCGCCTGATTGATCGCTTCAACGCGTGGCTCGAGGGCAAGACAGCTCAATCACAGACTGTTGAGTGACCGTTTCCGCACCACAAAAGTCCCGCGCAATGCACGTGACGCAGAGCTGATCTGTTTCCCAAGGCTCATTCACAGCGCCTCGATATTGACCCGTCGCCTTGGCGCAACACTCACATAAATCACCCTTCGAAACACATCGGAGGCGTCGTGAAAAAAGTGTCGAGGAACATCGTGCGAACTGATGAACCGCACACGACAGGCAAAACGTTAACCCTGTCTGTGAACACGACTTTTTCTGACAATACGGCTTTTGCATCAGGCTGACAGAGCGCCCCCCGCTGTCGCAAATCCGTCACATGATCGCCTCGCAGCCAGACGGGCAGCGCCGCTCCCTCAACGAATTTCGACAGGCACGGGCATTCCACACCTTCCAACCCCGGACGCCGAGGCGCATGGTCCGGCCGCGAGCGAGGTCGGGCTGCGGCAAGGCTGGTGTCGTTCGCGCAGGGGGCGTTCATGCGGTTTTACGACCGCGATGAACTTGGTCACAGAGCGGGAGTGGCCAATGGCGAGGCTGGCGACGGGTGGCAACACTCGTCCGCCAGCCTTGTCGTTTCTGGCGTTGCGATTGGCAGCCCGCCGGCACTCGACAACGCGGTTAACCAAGCGTTACCAATCCTCCCGCTCCTAACCGGAAAACGCCCACAATGGCGCGGCACGTGAGTAGGAACGAGGTCAGCACAACCGCTGATCGCCAGCCAAACGGTACTGCCCGGGCGGCGCCACTCCACCTGTCTGGACCGAAGCGAAAATGGACCTGCAAAGCTTCGAGCCCAAGTTCCTCTGGTTAGTCGGCTTTCTGGCGCTTTACTGCGTCTGGTGCATCGGGTGCGCGGTCTTCGGCGCCACGCGAGCACGCAGCGCCAGCGACTATTTCATCGCAGGACGCGGCCTCGGGACCTGGGCCTTCGTGCTCGGGGCGACCGCGACAGCTTTCTCTGGTTGGACATTTCTCGGTCACCCGGGGCTGATCTACCGGGATGGATTTCAATACGCATACGCTTCGTTCTACGCGATCACGATCCCGCTTGCTGGCGTCCTGTTCATGAAGCGGCAATGGCTCTTGGGAAAGCGCTACGGCTTCGTCACAGCCGCGGAGATGTTTGGAGAATACTTCCGCAGTGACGCCATCCGCATGCTCGTCGTGCTCGTCGGACTGATGTTCACGATCCCCTTCCTCGGCATTCAACTGCGCGCGTCCGGCTATCTCGTCTCGACGCTCAGCGACGGACTGTTGCCTGACACCCTTGTCATCTACGTCCTCGCGTTCGTGATGTTTCTCTACGTGGCCGCCGGCGGGTTCCGCGCCATCGCCGTGGCCGAGATCGTGCAGTGCATTCTGCTTGGCGCAGGTATTATTCTCCTTGGCGCCCTGTTGCTGACCATGATCGGCGGCGTGCACCAGTTCATCGACGGCATTGCACTGCTCGCAGACACCGACCGCAATCGCACGCCGGAAGGCTTCAGCCACTATCTCGCCGTTCCGGGCGTGATGCAGTTCACACGTGATGGCGCAAGCGCGCCCGGCGGACCGTGGACGGCGATGATGATCCTCACCTACGTCGTCGCGATCATGGGCATCGCGACCAGCCCCGCTTTCACGATGTGGGCGTTCGCCGCACGCAGCCCCGCGGCCTTCGCGCCTCAGCAGACCTGGGCAATGGCCGGTGCGGCAGGTTTTGTCCTCATCGTGTTCTCCGCCATCCAGGGCTTTTCCGGCCATCTGCTTGGCGGCAACGTCAACATGAACTTTGCGGGAGAAGCCTCGGGTCTCGTTGACAATCGCATTGGCCTTCTGACCGGCGATGCCGACATCATGGACCTGCCGGGTCAGCAGGACCTGCTGGTGCCCCTTCTGATGAACCTTTTTGGCGACCAGCTACCATGGCTCGTCGGGCTGCTCGGCATCTGCGCAATCGCCGCGATTCAGTCGACCGGCGCCGTATTTCTCTCCGCTTTCGTCAGCATGCTCACCCGGGACGTCGTAAAACCGTACCTGATGCCGCACGCGACGCATCGTGTTCAAAAGCTGCTGGCCCGCGTGTTTACCGCGCTCGTCCTGATCGCTGCGGTGCACTTCGCCACGGCAAGCCAGGACTATCTCGTCCTGTCCGGCGGGCTGGCCGTCGCGCTTGGCTTCCAGATGCTCCCCGCTCTGATCGCGATCTGCTACGCGCCGCTCTTCACGCGGTCCGGCATCCTCGTCGGTCTCATCGCCGGCATTGTCGCTGTGCTGGCGACGGAGAAAATCGGGGGGCAGGTCGCCGTACTGCTCGGGTTCGAGCTGCCTTGGGGGCGCTGGCCTTTGACAATGCACTCCGCGTTCTGGGGCATCCTCGTCAACCTGACGGCCACATCATTTATCTCCGCGGTCTCAAACTCCCAGGAAGAACAGTCGCACCGGAACACCTTTCACGAGTTTCTGCGCACCCACGCTGCCGTCCCACACGAGCGTCGTGGCTTGATCCCGTTCGGATGGATCGCTGTCCTCGTGTGGCTGTTCTTTGCAATTGGCCCGGGGATCATTCTCGGCAACACCGCGTTTGGCGATCCGAACCGTGCGGACACGTGGCTCTTCAACATTCCGTCGATCTGGGCTTGGCAGGTGCTGTGGTGGGGCCTCGGGGTCGTAATGATCTGGTTTCTGGCGTCTCGCCTCGCGCTTTCCACACTGCCGCAGCGCGAGATCCGAGTGCTCGATGAAGACTATGGCGATCGCCTGCCAGAGCTGGTGCGGCAACGGAAACCGTGAACCGATGGAAGAGCGGCATGGGCGCTGGAAATGAACAAACGGGGCGCCCGCGCCCGAACGCAAGTTGACGATGTTTGAGGTTGAGTATGCGTAGCAAGACATCCCTTACGGCAGCACTGAGCGCAGCGCTGATGGCCATTGTCGCGACAGCGGAGATCAGAACGTTGAGCGCCAGGAGCGACACATATGCGACCGCGACGAGCGCTTACGCGGTCGGCAACTTCGCGCGAGCTGAGCGGTTGTTCGCCGTCGTGGCACGCGAGAACCCCGATCACATTCGCACGCTGCAAGGCCTCGCGATGGCCCAACTGCAAAATCGCGAGATCGAGGCGGCACGTGCGAGCGTTGCTGCATTGATCGCGAAAGAACCATCCAACGCCTGCCACCTTGCGGTGCGCGGTATTCTCAATGACATCGCTGGAAATCACCGCAGCGCTGTCGCTGATTATGCGAATGCTGCGGCGGGTTGCGCGGCCGCAAACCGAGGCGCCACGTGGTGGCAACGCATGACCCGCGATGTCCATGCACACACACCGGCGGTCGCCAAACGCCTTGCCTACCTGCGTCGAGAACTC
>JBCAXC010000057.1:0-9307 GCA_038534255.1 Pseudomonadota bacterium | reverse complement strand
GTTGACGCCGATGCCCGCGAACGCCCGCCGCGCGCGACGATCGGATCCCTTGCCCCTGCAGTGACGCCCTCCCCGGCAGTGCTCCGAACTCCGACGATCGAGAGCATCCCGCAGCCCGTGCGCCCTGCGCCTCCCCGCCCGCAACAACCCCGTCGCCAACGCACCGCACCCAGCGACGACGGCCTCTGGGGCCGCGACGAGACCGCCCCACCCGTCGATCTCCGCCTCCAGACCCCCGAAGGTGCCAATCCAACGTAGGCGCCGTGCTCTGAAGGGAGCGCCAGCGTGACCCCACGCCATCGACTTCCCTCTCCGTCATCCCGGCTCAGGCCGACATCCACGTGAGGTGGCGTCGTGGTGAGGGATGTGTGGTGTGAAGACAGGCAGCGTCGCGCGCAACGACGACGAAGCAATGTTCTGGCTTATCGTGGATGCCGACCTTCGTCGGTATGACGGAAGTCGTCGCGCGGTGAAGTGAGCGATCATCGCGGGTATCGCTGCGGACGCGGCCACCAGTGCTGACGGGCGGCGCTCGTTTTATTCTCCCACCTGACGTTCATCCGCCGCCGCGCGAAAATGCTCCAGTACGGCGACACGCAGCGCGCCTGAAAGGCCCGTGTCTGTGTCGCGTGCGGCATCGATCTCCTGGATCAACGTCGCGATCGTCATGTTGCGCGCAGCGGCCATCTCCTGCAGCGCGCGCCAGAACGGACCTTCCAGCGAGACGGATGTTCGGTGGCCCGCGATCATCACGGAGCGCTTGACGGGGCGCCCGCTCACAGCGTGATGGTGACAGCAGAGGAAAAAGGGGTCACGCTTCCGGTGCCACCATTGCCTCCGGTCGCACAACCTCTTCGAAGCGCTCCGCCGTGACATAGCCGAGCCGCACCGCTTCCTCTTTCAGCGTCGTGCCATTCTTGTGGGCGGTCTTGGCGATCTCGGTCGCCTTGTCATAGCCGATTTCCGGCGCCAACGCTGTTACCAGCATCAGCGAGCGCGCCATGAGGTCGGCGATCTGCCCCTCGTTTGCGGTGATCCCGGTGACGCAATTGTCGGTGAAGCTGATCGACGCGTCGGCGAGCAGGCGGATCGACTGGAGCAGGTTATAGGCCATCACGGGCTTGAACACGTTCAGCTCGAAGTGCCCCTGACTGCCGGCCATCGTCACCGCGGTATGGTTGCCCATCACCTGACAGCAGACCATCGTCATCGCCTCACACTGCGTCGGGTTCACCTTGCCCGGCATGATCGACGAGCCGGGCTCGTTCTCGGGGAGAGAAAGTTCGCCGAGGCCTGAGCGTGGTCCGGAGCCAAGCAGGCGAATGTCGTTCGCAATCTTGAACAGGCTCACTGCGATCGTGTTCATCATGCCGGACGCCTCGACCATCGCGTCGTGCGCCGCGAGTGCCTCGAACTTGTTGCGCGCGGTAACGAACGGCAGGTGCGTGAGCGCTGCGACTTCCTCGGCAAACGCCTCTGCAAATCCGGCCTTGGCATTCAGCCCGGTGCCGACAGCGGTGCCACCCTGCGCCAGTTCGAGCAGCGGCGGCAGTGCGGCTTCAGCCCGGCGGATCGCCCCGTCGAGCTGTGCGGTGTAGCCAGAAAACTCCTGCCCGAGCGTTAGCGGGGTTGCATCCTGCAGGTGCGTACGACCGATCTTGATGATCCGCGCAAATGCCTCCGCCTTGTCATTCAACGCGTTGCGCAGGGTCCGCAGCGCAGGCAGCAGCGCGTGATGGACCTGCTCGGCACACGCAATGTGCATGGCCGTCGGGAACGTATCGTTCGACGATTGCGAGCGGTTGACGTGATCGTTGGGATGCACCGGCTCCTTGCTGCCGACCGTCCCGCCAAGCGCCTGGATCGCGCGATTAGCGATCACTTCATTCGCATTCATGTTTGATTGCGTACCGGATCCGGTCTGCCAGACGACAAGCGGAAAATGATCATCCAGCTTGCCTTCCGCCACTTCGAGCGCCGCTGCCGCGATCGCATCGCCCAGCTCTCTCGGCAGGTTGTCGAGCCGCATGTTCGCCCTTGCAGCGCAGTGCTTGACGATTCCGAGCGCGCGCACCAGCGGCGCTGGCATCCGCTCGGTGCCGATCTTGAAATTGCCAAGCGAGCGCTGTGTCTGCGCACCCCAGTATTTATCTCCCGGCACCTCGAGCGGGCCAAAGCTGTCGGTCTCGGTACGGCTGTCGGTCATGGGTGTGGTCCGGATGTGCTGCAATCGTGCTCGCGTCATAACGAACCCTGCGTGCGAACGAAAGCGGATGCCGACGGTGGTTGAAACCACAATATAACTAGGTTATTAGTTATTTAGTGATATGGTTGGCAAACACGCGAGGCAACATGCCCAGACAGGCAAAACCCACCGACGCGCACGGCAGCATTACCGAAGCGCAGCCGACGCTGCCGATCGCGCAGGCCGCGGCCGGTTTCGCGGCGATGGGTTCCGATGCGCGGCTCTCCGTCCTTCGCCTTCTTGTGCGCGCGGGCCACAATGGCCGAACCGTCGGGCAACTGCAGTCCGCGCTTGATATCCCCGCATCGACGCTCGCGCATCACCTGCGCATCCTCGCGGAAGCCGGTCTTGTCTCGCAGGAAAAGCAGGGCCGCACCGTCATCAATCGCGGCGCGTTCGACCATCTCGAGCGGCTGGGTCAGTTCGTCCTCGCCGAATGTTGCGATGATCAGCAGGCCGCGCCACGCGTGGTCGCTGGTCGTGTGAGCGCGAAGGGCGCGAGTGAGACATGAGCACCGCTTTCGAGACACCCGGGTCGAGCCCGGCCAACGCTTCATCGCCCCCGTCGTGGCCCGCGCGGATCAGGTCTGCACTCGCAACACCCTGGCTGGTCACCATTGGTGTCCCAATCCTCGTCGCACTGCTGGACCCGGCGCAGTTGTTCCCCGTCATCCGGTTCGCGATCTCCGCGTTTGTCGGCACGCTGCCCTATATCGCCGTCGCTGTGCTTTTGATCGCCTGGCTTAAGGCAGCCGGCGCCGAAGCGGCGATCGCCGCCGCGTTCAAGGGGCGCGAGGCGCGCATGATTGTCCTCGCCGCGGCGTTCGGCGGCCTCGCTCCGTTCTGCTCATGCGAGGTCATCCCGTTCATCGCCGGTCTGCTGGCCCTCGGCGCGCCTCTGTCCGCGGTCATGGCGTTCTGGCTTTCATCGCCGCTCATCGATCCGCCGACCCTGCTCATTACAGCGCAGGCCCTCGGGTGGGAGTATGCGATTGGTAAAGCGGTTGCCGCCGTCGCGCTTGGGCTGTTCGGTGGTTATGCGATCTGGGGGCTGCGGCGCGTCGGCGTTTTTGCCACTCCGCTTCGCGCCCGCGAGACGTCGGGATGTTGCGGCTGCGGACCGAACCCTTTTGACGGCACGCCGCAGTGGGCCTTCTGGAAAGAGACGGAACGCCGCGCCGTGTTCCGCCAGGAAGCCATCAGCAACGCCCGCTTCCTGATCCGGTGGCTCGCGCTCGCCTACGTCCTCGAAGCGATCCTTGTCACGTATGTGCCGGCAGAACTTATCGCCGGGCTTGTCGGAGGCGAGGGCGTTGTGCCGATAGCGACAGCCGCCGTCATCGGTATGCCGACCTACCTCAACAGCTACGTCGCACCACCGTTGCTCGCCGGACTTGTTGAGCAGGGCATGACACCGGGCGCGGCGATGGCGTTCATGATTGCAGGCGCGGTCAGTTCGATCCCCGCGATGGCTGCCGTCTGGTCACTTGTGCGCGCGCCGGTCTTCGCAAGCTATTTGACGCTCGGCGTTGTCGGCGCCATCGTTTCAGGCGTGATTTTTCAGGCGCTGCTCTGACGCTCCGGTTCGCGGCTTCAAGCGTGTTGCAAAAGTTGATCACGTTGTGCGGCGCTGTTGCGTTAAGGATGACGCGTGCCGCACGTGACCCCAATTCCGAGCGACAGATGACGATCCGTCCACTCTTGCGACGCGCGTTTTGTGCGCTCGCCATCACGGCAGTCTTCGGCGCACTGCTGGCGGCGCCTGCGCGTGCGACCACGGCGATCGTCGTCGACGTCGATACCGGAACGGTGCTGCACGCAGAGCGCGCGGATCAACCGTGGTACCCCGCCTCGATCACCAAACTCATGACCGCTTACGTCGCCTTCGACGTGCTCAATGCCAGCCTGGACATTGCCGAGAACACGCCTGCGCGTTGGTCCGATCACGCGAACGCGCAGGAGCCGACGAAACTCTGGCTGCTGACCGGAACGGAGCTCCCACTCGGCACGGCCATCGGCGCGATGATCGTCAAGTCCGCCAACGATGCCGCGACCATGGTGGCCGAAACAGCAGGCGGCGCACTGGCAGACTTCACGCGCTATGGCGCATGCCGCAAACCGGATAAGGGATCGCGCCGCGAGCGCTCAGTCGTGCCCGTCTTTGCTCCGGCGCCAGACCCGATGGACCTGTTTGCCTTGCGCAGATCAGGCCTCGGGGCCGCACGGTTTGACGATGCCCGCACGCCATGGGTCGCCTGTCGTCATGATGCATTCATCGCCCGGATGAATGCGACTGCCCGGCAGCTCGGCATGTCGCAAACACGCTTTGCCAACGCGAACGGATTGCCGGACGCACGCCAGGTCACGACCGCACGCGACTTTGCGAAACTCGCTCGTGCCCTCATCCGCGAGCACCCCCGCTATGCGCCAGTGTTCAAGGCGCGCAGCATGCGCTATCGCGGGCGGCGCTTGCGGTCCTACAACGCGCTGCTGCGCACATTCGCGGGTGCGAACGGCATGAAGACCGGTTTCATCTGCGCAGGCGGCTACAATATTGTCGCAAGTGCAGAGCGGGATGGACGTCGCCTGCTGACCGTGGTGCTTGGCTGGTCATCCGCCTCGGCGCGCAACGCGCGTGCTGCCGCGCTTCTGGCGCACGGATTTGCGCTCCCGCGTCGTCAGCTGGCGCCGCACGGTTTCGCTCTGGCCGAGCTGCCGCAGTCAGGCGATGCGCGCACGCCTCCGCCAGACATCCGCGCATCGCTCCGAAGCCGATCCTGCCGACGCACGCCCTGGGGCCGTGTCCGGTTCGTCGCGAGGGCGGTGGACGTGCGGACGCTTGCTGCAACGCCGCTGCCGAAGGCACCCGATGTGCCGCACGCAAAACCCGGCACCCGGAACGCCAAGCCAGCATCGCCGAAAGTGCGCCGGAAACGCGCGGCAAAAAAGACGAAGCGCGTGCAGGCCGCCGCAAAGCCAAAGAAGACCCTCTTCCCAACGTCTGATCGGCGATGAACCGCGCCACGGTACGTGGCAACGTCTCGCCACGCCGAGACGTTCGGGCGCGATTAGATCATCGCGTCAGGACGATATGGTCCGTGCCTTCACCTGTCTCATGGCTGGAGCCATAGTCACTCACGATGATGGAACTGTTCGGTGTCAGCCTGCGCTCGATCTCGGCACGCACGCTCGCCGGGATAATGATCCGCTCAAGAGCCGCCTGCGCATCGTATTGACGGAACGGTAGCGCTTTGCCGCGCGACGCAACCCGGCGGGACCGCCGTTTTTTCTTCCGCCGGATGCGCCGATTGCCCTCGGCAACGCTCAGCCCGACCCAGTCGATATCCACGGTGCGATCATCGGAAAGGCCGACCGACGTGAACAGATGCGTGCCGAGCGGCGCGTCTCCTCCAGTGATCGTGATCGGCGCCTCGTAGATGTCGCGATAACCCTGGCGGATCATGATCTTGCCGTTGGTCTCAGCCGGTTTTTCTCCACTCGCCGCGTAGAGCGCCGTCATGAGTTCATCATCCACACGCGCCGCCCGTTCGCTGACGTCCGACATGCCGCTCTCGAGGCGAAAGTCCACGATCGCCGCGCGCGTGCCCGGCCCGAGCGCGGCGTCAACCGGCCCGACTGGATAACCGAGATCCGCGAGCATCTTCTGCGCGAGTTTGACGTTGTCGCCTTCCTTGTGCCGCGTGATGAGAATGCGGAGCGGCTCTTCTGCGCCGACAGGCGTCAAGAACTCATCCGCCCGCGCGGCATCCATGTCGATCAGCGACAACCCGACCTCGTGATAGAGCCGACGCGTCAGCGCGGTCGAAATTCTTCCGGTCGGCTTCATGCCGACACGGCGCTGAAACGTGCGGATCGCGCGGCGCGTAATCGGCCCGAGATCGCCATCCGGCCGCCGCACGTCACCATTTAAGATGCCGAGGAGGCGCTGTGTGAGGATGATGTGCGCTCGCGGACGTGCACCAAAGTTCGGATGATGCGCCGTCTTGAGATGATCGGCGAACACATCCGCCTGCTGAGTTCTCAGACGCATCATGTCGCGACCGCTGAGCTTTTCGGCGGTCAGTCCGTCAAGCGTCATGGCCTGGACGGCCGCCGCGTGGTTGACCACGTGCCGGGGTCGCGGCTGAAACAGCGTGTCATGCACGACCACCTCGGGCCGCTGGCGTCCCGCATTCACCACGACATGCGCATGCGATGTCGTCATGGAGAATAACTTCCGCGCGAAACTGTGAGGCATCCGCACGCACCCATGCGACGCCGGATAACGCGGCACAGCGCCAGCATGCAGCGCGATCCCTGACCACGTGAGCCGCTGCATATAAGGCATCGGCGCGTTGTTGTAGATATTGGAGAAGTGCCGCCGGTTCTTCTGGATGATGCTGAAGATGCCCCGCGGCGTCCGGTGCCCTGCCTTGCCACTCGAGATCCGGCTGGACGCGACGCGGATCGTTCCGTCGTAAACATCCATGCGCTGGTCCGGCAGCGACACCACGACCTTCAACTGTCCACGCATTTTGCTCCGCTTGAACGACGGATTGCGACGCGGTATCCGGGGCGAGTCCGCACCCCCCGAAATGGATGCGAGCTGGATTCGTCCCTGGGCAAGCGCCGCCGATGCTGACACGACACCGTCTGCGATCCACGCCCCTCCGGCCAGCAACCAAAGCGCCACGCCGGTACGCGCAGAAGACGTGCCCCTAAATGCAAACAGCAAGCGCGAGACAGACGGTGAAGGGGTTGGCATGTGGGGGCATCCAGGACGAGGCGAGTGTTGGGACGACGATGTCGCCATACCATCGATATGGCAAACGGGAGACTAATGCGATGCACAGTTTTGCGAAGACGCACGCCTAAGCAACTGATGCGCAACACAAATTGACATGACGCCGCGTGCGTTGGAAAAAGAATCGTTGAAGCTGCAACATGAGAAGCGCCCGCTGATGCGTCCCGGCCACGCAGGGTCCGGACAAGGCCTCGCCATCAACCGTATCATGGGCGGCAGGTCGAGGCGCCCGCGATCCGCTCTCGCCCCGTCCAGCTCATCGTTCGCGCAGTCTTTGCGTCCGGCATCAACGTGTGCCACACCCCGCACGCACACCGCGATACCAGCGTATCCGCCACCGTTTTAGCCGCAGACTGCCGGGAGCCGCATCACATGCGTGTCAGCGACGCCGTCCTCTTTCCCCTGCACCGCGAGGGCTGGAAGTTCGTGCCGATCTTCGCCGGCGTGTCGCTCCTCGCCGCGTGGCTCTGGACGCCGCTCGGCCTCATCGGTCTCGCGCTGACGGTGTGGTGTTATTATTTCTTCCGCGATCCGGTGCGCAGTGTGCCGCAGGATGATGGCCTGCTGGTTTCGCCGGCCGACGGCGTGATTTCGTTGCTTCAGCCGGCCGCGCCGCCGCCTGAGCTGGGCCTCGGCGATACGCCCCGCACGCGGATCAGTGTCTTCATGAACGTCTTCAATTGCCACGTGAACCGCGCGCCCCACGCCGGCGAGGTCCTGAAAGTCGCGTATCACGCCGGGCAGTTCCTGAACGCCTCGCTGGACAAGGCGAGCGAGAAAAACGAGCGCAACAGCATCTTGATCCAGCTGCCCGAAGGGCACGATCTCCCCGTCGTGCAGATCGCCGGCCTCGTCGCACGGCGCATCCTCTGCGAGGCCCGCGAAGGCGATCATCTCGCAACCGGTGAGCGCTACGGCCTGATCCGTTTCGGCAGCCGTCTCGACATTTATCTCCCCGATGGCGTCGAGCCACTGGTCGATGTCGGCCAGACCATGGTGGCGGGCGAGACCGTCCTCGCGCGCCTCGATGGCCCGCAAAGCAGACGCAGCGCGCGCGACATCTGAAGCCGCGCCTGTCCTCCCCATTTACACGCAGTTTCCCACACGACCGACCAAGAGTGAGACGCCAACCATGTTCAAGGCCTTCATCGTCAACAAGAACGAAGACAAGTCCGTCACCCAGACCATCGAGGAGATTGGCGAAGACCGCCTGCCCGAAGGCGATGTCACGGTCGCGGTCGAATACTCGACGGTGAACTACAAGGATGGCCTCTGCATCAACGCGACCGGCGGCCTCGTGCGCAACTTCCCGCACGTGCCGGGCATCGACTTCGCTGGCACCGTGGAGGCCTCGGACGACGACCGGTACAAGCCGGGAGATAAAGTTGTCCTGACCGGCTGGCGCGTTGGCGAGGTGCATTGGGGCGGCTATGCCCAGAAGGCACGCGTCAAAGCCGACTGGTTGGTCAAGCTGCCGGACGGCCTCACCACCCGCCAGGCCATGGCCGTCGGCACGGCCGGGTTCACCTCCATGCTGGCCGTGATGGCCCTTGAGGATCATGGTCTCAAGGCCGGCAATGGCCCGGTTCTCGTCACGGGTGCAGCCGGCGGCGTCGGGTCTGTCGCGACGGCGATCCTCGCGAACCTCGGCCACGACGTCGCCGCGGTTACTGGCCGCCCGGAGCAGGAAGATTATCTCAAGAGCCTCGGCGCCACGCAGATCGTTGCGCGCGGCGACATCGACACGCCCTCTGGCAAACCGCTCGAGAAAGAGCAATGGTCCGGCTGCGTGGATGCGGTCGGCGGCGCGATGCTCGCCAACGTGCTGACCCAGATGAACTACGGCGCATCCGTCTCCGCGGTCGGCCTCGCGGGCGGACCGAAACTCGATGGCGCGACCGTCATTCCGTTCCTGCTTCGCGGCGTGAACCTGCTCGGCATCGACAGCGTGATGCAGCCCTTCGAGAACCGCGAACGCGCTTGGTCCCGTATCGTCGCCGACCTGCCGATGGACAAACTCGAAAGCATGGTCGAACCCGCCACGCTCGACGACCTCCCCAAACTCGGCAAGGCCATCCTCAAAGGCCAGGTCAAGGGCCGCGTCGTAGTGGACGTCAACGCATAACCAGTCGCATCGTGACTGGCTTAAGCGGCCGGAGCGTGCATCACGCTCCGGCGGTCCGAGCGGCAGGTGGTTCGGCTTCGGATTGTCGCTGTGCGACAATCCCGACGGAGCGACCTTCTTGCTCTGACAGTGC
>JBCAXC010000056.1:0-9313 GCA_038534255.1 Pseudomonadota bacterium | reverse complement strand
CCTTTGCT
This sequence comes from Pseudomonadota bacterium, assembly GCA_038534255.1. Classification (GTDB taxonomy): domain Bacteria; phylum Pseudomonadota; class Alphaproteobacteria; order Rhizobiales; family CALHAX01; genus CALHAX01. The sequence continues at coordinate 9,305 of JBCAXC010000056.1, read as the reverse complement.
CACCTCGTTGTCTTCAACCCCTACGTCACGAACGATCCGCTCGCCGGTGGCGTCATCGTCAATACGCTGCTCCTCGCCTACGCCGCTCCGGCCGCGCTCTGCGGGCTCATCGTCTGGCAGTTCACACGGCGTGACGATGTACTTCCCGCAGCGGTCGTGCCGGGCCTGCCCTGGACCCCACGGACTTTCGCGGACGCCTTTGCCCTCGTGTGCGGCGCACTCGCGCTGTTGCTCGCGTTTGCGTACCTGACGATGCAAGTCTCACGCGTCTTCCAGGGGCCGGTGATCGAGCTCGATCCGACGCAGGGGGAGCTTTATGCCTGGTCCGCTGTCTGGATCGCGTTTGCCATCGCGTTGCTGGCGGCCGGATTGCGCGCAAAAGCGCACGTGCTGCGCCACGCCGGATTTGCAGTGCTGTTGATCGCGACGTTGAAGATCTTCCTGATCGACATGAGCGCGCTCACCGGTTTGCTCCGCGCCCTGTCGTTCATCGGGCTTGGTGGGGCGCTTGTCGGTATCGGCTATGCCTACCAGCGGCTCGTCCTGCGTAACGCCCTGCCCGACCACGGCGGTGATGAGACAACACCTGCCTAACGCGTCATCGCAAAGAGGTCAGTTGTTGGCGTCGTGACACCAAGACGGGTGAGCATCGCATGGACCTGGCCACGGTGATGTGTCTGGTGATTGAACATGTGCATCACCAGTTCGGCGCGCGGACGCATCACCTCACGGCCCAGCGCACCGGAATGCCAGCTGAGATTCCCGTCCAGCCAGTCGTCATCGAGCGATGCGGCCCACTGGAGAATAATGACATCGAACGATTGCCGCTCCGCCCGCAGCCGCGCAAAATCGTCAAACTGCCGCGTGCTGCCCGCGATATCCGGTGAGAGCGGTGCCGGTGTGCCAGCAAAACGGCTCATCCAGATCTGGTCACCCCAGAGCAGGTGGTTGAACGTGCCGTGTATCGAGGAGAAAAAACCGCCAAGGTCCTGCTTGCGGGCCGCGTCGTCGAGCGGCCACGCCGACGCGTACATCGCGTCGTTCATCCAGCGATTGTAACCGGCCATCTTCCTCACATAGGCCGACGTGATCGGTGACGTCATCGGCGCGCTCCATTCCCACAATCATCATGGTGCGGGAGTTTAACCCGTGCGCGAGCGCACCGGAAGACGAGAGCGCAACAAGCAGGACAATGTCGTCAGACCGCCCCGCGCGACGCGCCCGACGTGGAGAGCGCGCGCCCGACGATAAAGCTCCCGCAGTTCACGATCATCACCACGAGGCAGATCGCCAACAGCTTTGCATACTTGTGTTCAAGCCCGGTCACCGCGTTCATCGTTGTCGAGTAGCCGCTCGCCTCAAGGAAGTAGAGTGTTGCTCCGCCCATCGCGACGGCGAACGAGACGATGAACGACCACACGGGCACATCGCGCCACCCGAGCCAGAGAGAGAAAAATACCACGGGCGCGAGGAACATCGATGCCGTGCCGGACACCGCGACCGCGCTGAACAAGTCCTTTGACCCAACGAAGACGAGCAGGACGCCTCCGATCATGAACGCCGCCATCGCCAAACGTCCGTTGAACGGGGTCGCAGCCGCTGCCCCTGCATCGACGACGACGAGCTTGGACGCGCTCGCAAGTGTACTGTCGAGCGTCGACATGCACGAGATGAGCAGCGCGATATTGAAGAGCAGCACGGGTGTCATGCCGAACAGCCGCTCAAGCGTCGTGATCAGTGTCTCGTCCGGCAGCTTCGCAATACCCGCATAAGTCCCGATCAGACCGAACGCCAGGATGCAGGCCATTGAAAGCCACGCGGCATGCATAAAACTCCGCCGCGTTGTCGCGCGGTCTGCAATCAGCCCCCGATCCATCATCACAGGGTCATGCATCGGATAACTCCAGACCTGCAGCAGCGCCACTGCAAGCAGGACCCAGCCCGGGTTCTCAATGGCGGGCGAGGACGCGAGCACGCCACCGATGTCAAAACCGCCACCCGCCACGCTCATCACCAGGAAGATCGCGAGTACGGCAAGGAACACGACCATCTGCAGCACATCAGTGCGGATCGAGGCATGAAGCCCGCCGACACCCGCGTAGAGCAGTGTGACCGCGCCAACGGCGAGCACGGCGGCGGCATAAGCCATCGATCCAGCCGCACCGAAGATCGCTCCAATCACCAGCAGGTTGGCGAACACTTCCGAGAGCAGGCGCACGCCACTGACGAAGTTGAACGCAATCGGCCCGGCGATGCCGAAGCGGTCCGCCAGAAAGGACTGTACGTTCGTAAAGCCATGCCGGAACCGCAGCGAGTCAATGATAGCTGCGCCCGTCAGGAACGAGAGATAATAAGCCGTATAGGCCAGCGCACCGGCGATGCCGTAAAAGTAGCCGAGGATGGCCGCGTTCATGATCGAACGGGCAAAAATCCACGTCGTTACCTGGCTGAGCGTCAGTGCAAGGACGCCGGGTGCGCGACCTTCAGCGCTGCGACCGGAGAAAAAGGACTCCACGGTTTCTGCGCGTGATGTGAGGGCAAACGAGGCGAGCGCCATGGCGATGATGACGCCAACGAGAATAAGTGTCATGTCGTGAGATCCGGAAAACGTAACTTCGGCGCGCGTGGCACCGTCTCACGTCACGCTATGCCACGGTCCACGTCACACGTGGTGACACGTTCCCTTGATCATCCTCGACCGAAGCGCGAGGCCCCGGTCGAGGTTTCGACTGTTCAGCCGACGATTTCCGCGTCGGTGAAGTTCATCTCGATCTCTGCCTTTGCGTTCTCCGGGCTGTCGGACCCGTGCACCGAGTTGCGCTCGATATTCTCGGCAAATGCCTTGCGGATCGTCCCTTCGTCCGCCTCTTCCGGGTTCGTCGCGCCCATAACTTCACGGTTCTTGGCCACCGCGTTTTCGCCTTCGAGTACCTGAAGCACGATTGGGCCGGACGTCATGAACGCAACGAGATCGTTGTAGAAGGGCCGCTCGGCGTGGACGGCATAGAAGGCCCTCGCCTGATCTTCGCTCCAGTGAACCCGCTTGGACGCGACAACGCGCAGGCCCGCGTCTTCCAGCATCGCGATGATCTTGCCGGTGAGGTTGCGCGCCGTGGCGTCTGGTTTGATGATCGAAAAGGTGCGTTCCGTGGCCATGAGCAGGTCCCCGTTGGATGGCGGCCCGTGGTCCGGGCGCGACTGTCTGTTGCGTGAATGCGCGCCTTATAGCGACGACCTCAGGGCGTCACAAGCGCCGTTGCGCCACCAATCCGTTCCCGCCCGCCCCGGCAAACAGAAGGCTGCCTGCCCCAACGGCATTGAGGGTGACGAAGCAGGCGTCGCATGTGTAAGACCGCGCCATGCTCCATCTCAACGACATCACCTATCGCATCGAAGGCCGTCTGCTGCTCGACAAGGCGACGGCGGCAATCCCGAGCGGTCACAAGGTCGGCCTCGTCGGGCGCAACGGCACGGGAAAGACGACCCTGCTGCGCCTGATCACAGGCGAGATCGCGGCAGATGACGGCGCCATTCAGACCGGGCGCAACATGCGGATTGGTACCGTCGCCCAGGAAGCGCCGGGCGGCAGCGACAGCCTGATCGACACCGTGCTCACGGCCGATGCCGAGCGGACTGCGCTGATGGCCGAGGCCGAGACCGCGACCGATCCTGATCGTATCGCCGAGATCCAGCTTCGACTGACGGACATCGATGCATATTCCGCTCCTGCACGCGCCGCGACGATCCTCGCCGGTCTTGGCTTCGACGAAGCAGCACAGCAGCAGCCATGCGCGGAGTTCTCTGGCGGCTGGCGGATGCGCGTCGCCCTTGCCGCAGCGCTCTTCGATGCGCCGGACATCCTGCTCCTCGATGAACCGACCAACTACCTTGACCTTGAAGGTGCGCTCTGGCTGGAGCAGTTCCTTGCGAAGTACCCGCACACCATCGTGATCGTGAGCCACGATCGCGATCTGCTCAACACCTCCGTCAATGCCATCCTGCATCTCGATCAGCACAAGTTGACGCTCTACACGGGCGGCTATGACGCGTTCGAGGCGACACGGCGCGAGCGCCAGCGCCTCGACCTCAAGATGCAGAAGAAGCAGGAAGACGCCCGCAAGCACATGCAGGGTTTTGTTGATCGCTTCCGCGCGCAGGCCAACAAGGCCCGTCAGGCCCAGAGCCGGATCAAGGCGCTCGAGCGGATGAAACCCATCGCCGCGCAGATCGAAAATCAGGTCACCCCATTCAGCTTTCCCGATCCGGAGAAAATTCTGGCGAGCCCGCTCGTTCGGATGGAAGATGTCGACGTCGGGTATGAAGAGGGAAATCCTGTCCTGCGGGACATCTCCACCCGCCTCGATCACGATGACCGGATCGGGCTGCTTGGTACCAACGGCAACGGCAAATCGACTTTCGCAAAACTGGTGTCTGGCCGCCTCGATCCGATGGAGGGCAAGCGCTACGCGTCGAAGAAGATGATTGTCGGCTATTTTGCTCAGCATCAAATGGATGAGCTCGACGAGCGCAAGTCGCCATACGATCTGATCGCCGAGTTGATGCCCGAGAACACCGAAGCCCAGAAACGCGCAAAGCTTGGCGCGCTCGGTTTCGGTGCCGACAAGGCGGACACCAAATGCGAGAAGCTCTCGGGCGGTGAAAAAGCGCGCATGCTCTTTGCGCTCGCCACGTTCCACAAGCCGCACCTGTTGATCCTCGACGAGCCGACCAACCACCTCGACGTTGACAGCCGCGAGTCGCTCATTCACGCGGTGAACGCCTATTCCGGCGCAGTTATCCTGATCAGCCATGACAGGCATCTGCTGGAGGCCTGCGCAGAACGGCTCTGGATCGTCCGCGATGGTGCGGTGACGTCGTTCGACGACGATCTTGAGGCCTATCGCCGGATCTGTCTCGCCGAGCGCGGTGGCCGCAAACCCGGCAAGGGAAAAAAGTCCGTTGCGGACGACGCGGGAGGCGACGCACCGGCACAGGACACCCGCAGCAAAGCAGAACGCCGCCGCGCCGCCGCCGAAGCCCGCGAGCAGCTCTCGAAACTGCGCAAGGACGTGCGCCGGTATGAGCGCGAGATGGAGACACTTGCCAGCGAACTCGAGACCCTCGATGCGAAGCTGGGCGACGAGTCTTTGTATGAAGATGCGCCCGAAAAGGCAGCGGACCTCGCCAAGGAGCGGGCCCGGATCGTGGCGTCACAAAAAGCGAGCGAAGAGGCGTGGCTCAAGGCGAGTGAGTTGCTTGAGGCAGCTGCAGTCTGATCGCCCGGCGGGCAGACTTATCCTCCACGCGACAGATTTTGACATTTGTGTCGAATTTTATCCGAAATGATGAAGAGTTGTTCAAACCTCTTTGCGATACCTTTCACTGAAACACGGAAATTTCGGACGGGTTACGCAAATGATTTCACTTCAATTCGTTCTGGTGCTGGCCATCGGAGCCGGCTGCGGATGGTTCGCTGCACAGATCACGGGGCTTCGCACACGCGGCCTTGCAACCGATATGACAGTGGGTGTGATCGGCGCCGCGCTGACAGCACTGGTGCTGCCGGAGTTCCTCGCCTGGGGACGTCTCCTCGCTCTTGTCTCTGGCGCGGTCTTTTTCTCCTGTTTGATGCTGCTTTGCGTTGCAGTTTTTCGCAAGCGACGCGCCGTGCGCCAACGTCAGCTCGCTCCTGAAGAGCGTCTCGCGACACAGGCCTGAACGACGGGTCGCTGAACTTCAGGCCTGCCTTGCCGGGCCTGAGTTGCACGATCACGCTGTCGTGTGGAGGATGCGCTTCAGTCCGTGCTGCGCGTCCACTCCCCCAGCCAATGCGGGATCGGCGGATCGCGCTGATCGTGAAACAAGTCCATCCGGTCGCGGGAGAGACCGGATGGCACACTCCGCTCCAGCGTCTCGCGCGCGATCGGCGTGGGAGGGCCAGCAGGGCGCTCACCTTTGGGCACACCCTCCAGCGCAGCCCGCGTCAGCACCAACAACCGGCCGCCAGGTTTTACCGTTGCCGCAATGCAGGCCAGTGCCTCAGGCACACGCTCCGGATCCATCGCCTGAAGATTGTAGCATTCGTGCACGAGATCGAATGCACCGGTGAACGCATCGGGCAGAGAGAAAATGTCCGCCTGTTGAAACGCGATGCCCTGATCTGGAAAGCGACGTGCCGCCCACGCAGCGGCGGTGCCTGAAAGATCGAAAGCGGTTACCTGATATCCTGCCGCCGCCAGTAGCGACGCATTGTCCCCGAGACCGCAACCCACATCCAGCGCGGTTTTCCCGTTGCCCGGGTTGTCGGACAGCCACGCCGAAAGCCGGTCGCGCGGTGCCGCATTCTCCCAGGGAATAAATCCGCTTTCGCCATCCGCCTTGGCATAAAGCTCGTCGAACCAACGATCTGGCGCGCCATCGGCCTGCGCCCGCGATTGCAGATCGAACGACCATGCGCGCCCGGTCTCCCGTGGTGTCATCTCAGCTGACGCCAGGTCGGACTCATCACCACTCATGCTTTTTTCTCCCAGCGTCCGTTCTCGCTCTGCTGCCAGTAGGTGACGGTGCAGCCCGCGTCCCGCGCCGCTTTCCACTGCGTCCGCGCATCGGCAACCGCATCAGCGTCATGCCCGTCGAAGAGAAAGATCGTGCGCTCAAATGCGGCGAAGCTGCCGGCATCGCCCGAAGGCGTCGCGCCATCGACCATGAACCGCACCTCCGCGTTGTTTGGCGTCTCCCCGTCACTGGTGAGAAATATCGGCTGCGTCTCGCCCGCGCCGTCCTGCGCTGTTCCGTGCGGAAGAAAACTCGGCGCAGCGAACGTCCAAAGATGATCGTTCAGGGCATCGCGCCGCTCATCCGAACCGGTCTGAACGACAGCCCGCCATCCGCGTTGCAGCGTCTTGTCGAGCAGGTTCGGCAGCACATCCTCAAGCCGCTGGCGTTCGAGGTGGTAGAACCAGACCTCACGGGCACCCGCGCCTGCACCGGCGTCGTCTTTACCCATCCTCAACATCCGCTTGCTAGGTGAAGCCACCGGCTCGTCGCAGCGCTTTCGCGCGGCGGGCCTTTTGATTGGCGCCGTCGTTGGCTGCCAGTCTATCGGGCCGGAGCGCGGATGTCGCGGCGTATGCCGATGCGACCCGCGATCCGGCCCGTCTGAGTTTCAGTCCCGGCAACGTCCATCGCGCGCGATCAAGCCTTGTCGCTATAGGGGTTCTTGCCCTTGCGCAGGTTGATCCGGATCGGCACGCCGGGCAGCTGGAACGTATCGCGCAAGCCGTTGATCAGATACCGCACGTACGATGTCGGCAGGTCGTTCGGCTTGGAGCAGAACACCACGAACGTCGGAGGGCGCGCATTCGGCTGCGTCATGTAGCGCAGGCGGATGCGGCGGCCACCTGGTGCCGGTGGTGTGTGCGTTGCGACCGCATCTTCCAGAAAGCGGTTGAGCTCGCCGGTGCTGATCCGCCGGTTCCAGACGTCGGCGATGTCGAAAACAGCGTTCATCAGCTTGTCGATGCCGCGCCCCGACGTCGCGGAAAGCGTCACCAGCGGCACGCCGCGCACCTGTGGCAACAGCCGTTCCGCCTCGCGCCGCAGCTCCTGCAGATAGGCCTGCCGATCCTCGATCAGATCCCATTTGTTGATCGCGAGCACGAGCGCGCGGCCTTCTTCCGCCACCATATGCGCAATTGTCAGATCCTGTTTCTCCAGCGGGATCTCCGCATCGAGCAGAAGAACGACCACCTCGGCGAATCGCACAGCCCGCAGCGCATCCCCAACGGAGAGTTTTTCGGCCGTCTGCTGCACGCGGGCCCGCTTGCGCAATCCGGCCGTATCCCAAAGTCGAATATCGCGGCCACCCCATCGCAGACTGCTCTCAATGCTGTCCCGCGTGATCCCGGCTTCCGGCCCCGTGATCATCCGTTCTTCACCGAGTAACGCATTCGCGAGGGTTGATTTTCCCGCATTCGGTCGCCCGACAATGGCGACCTTCAGCGCGCGTTCTTCGTCGCCCTCATCCGGGTCCACTGCATGATTGTCGTCCCCGTCGGAGCCGGAAGCCGCATAAGTCTCGAGCGGGTCTTCAAGCGTATCGGCAAGTCCGGAGAGGCCGACACCGTGCTCTGCCGAGATGCCGACCGGTTCGCCGAGCCCGAGGTTCCAGGCTTCCAGCAGCCCGTCATCCCCGCTGCGCCCCTCGCATTTGTTGGCGAGCAACGTGACGGGCTTTCCGGACTTGCGAACAAGCTGTGCGAACACTTCATCGGCAGGCGTCACACCATGTCGCGCATCGATGACGAACAGCACGTGGTCCGCTTCTTCCACCGCTGTCACCGTCTGCGCCCGCATTCGTTCCGTGACAGTCCCGGTCTCCGCGTCTTCGAGACCGGCGGTGTCAATCAGCGTCACGTCATGTCCGGCAATGCTGGCCACGCCGTCGCGCCGGTCGCGCGTCAGGCCCGGTGTCTTGTCGACAAGCGCCAACCGCCGCCCGACCAGCCGGTTGAACAGGGTCGACTTCCCGACATTGGGTCGCCCCACGATCGCGATCTCGAATGGCATGGCAAAGGGTGTCTTTCGGGCCGGTCAGTAGCGTGCATCACACGCGCACCTCCGCGTAGGCCAAGGCGTGGCGCACGGCAAGCCGAACGCGCCGGCTCTTGCGATGTGCCTGTGTTGCGAAGAGACGGTGCCGCGAACTATCGTAGCGCGATAAGCCGCGCGGTGTCGGTCAGCACGAACATCTTGCCGTCAGCCACCACGGGGGCGATGAACACCGGGTCGCCAAGATCGCTGGTGCCGAGCACGCGCCCCGTCGCCGCGTCGACACGTGCCAGCTTGCCCTTGTCAGACGCCAACCAGAGTTTCCCACCCGCGAGAACCGGCCCGCTCCACTTTCCCCCACCGGGAAGATTCGTGGCCCAATGCATCGCGCCGGTCTTGCGGTTCAGCGCCATGAGCCGCCCCGATGTGCTGACGACAAACACACCGTCGCCGGCCACCCAAGGTGTCTGAATACTGCGAATCGTTTTCGACCAGAGCCGCTCGCCGGTCCGCTCCGACGACGCGATCATCCGCCCCGCGTTGCCGATCGCAAAAACCGTCCCGCCATTGATAACCGGACGACCGGGATTGCCGATCGCCGCAACGGACGAGCGGCTGCGCGTACTGGTGAGCGTATCGGTCCACAGCGTCTCGCCCGTGTCGGCGTCGACCACCAGAACCTCGCCCGAGAGATAGGGGACAACGACAATCCCGCCGGAGACGGCCGGGCTCACGTTGGAGATGATGCTGGCGCC
>JBCAXC010000055.1:0-9397 GCA_038534255.1 Pseudomonadota bacterium | reverse complement strand
GGCAGCCTGACGCAACGCCGTTGGGCATCGAAGGCATGGATCGCCTGCGTGCTCGAATTCAAGAATCGCCGGCGCACCCTGCGCCAGCCGGGCCGCTACACCGAGCTGTTCTTTCTCGATGAAGCAACAGCCCTTGCGGCCGGACACCGGCCATGCGCTGAGTGCCGCCGCCCCGAGTTCATGGATTTCGCAACACGGTGGAACAAGCTGCGGGAACGCGAAGGTCGCGCCTACGTCCGGGAGATGGACGACTGCCTGCACACCGGGCGCCGTGTCAGCGCCACGCCCCACACCGCACCACCGGTCAAAGTGTCAGACCTTCCTGACGGTGCGATGGTCGCTTTCGGGTCCATCCCGCACCTGAAATGGAGCAACAACACCTGGGCCTGGAGTTTTAAGGGCTACACCCGCGTAAGCGATGTGCCGGATAAACTCCCGCTCATCACCCCCACCGCCATCGTGGACATCCTTGCCGACGGCTACCGCCCGCGCATCCACCCATCAGTCGATTAGCGCGCGGACTCGCCACCCGCGACATCGCTTACAATAGCACTCGCCGCACCGCCGTGCGCTGCATAGCGCGCCGCTGCCTGACGCTGAAAGGCCTCGAACGGGGTCTTTGGCGCATTTGCCTCCGCTTCGTCGATTGCCCGCTGCCGTGCATCCTCCTTCTCGTGCTCGATCAACAGCGCGTACGCCGCGTTCACACGACGCGCCATGTCACTCGCGTAAGAAGCCATTTCCGTCGGCAAATCGAGCCCGGTGAACCGGTCGGGATGATAGTGCTTGGCAAGCCTGTGATAGGCGCTCTGAATGGTCGACGCGTCGCTGCCACGGTCAACACCAAGGATCGTGTACGGGTCTGCCGAGTCAGCGAACTGCGTTGTCTTTCGTAACTGATCGGCTTTCGGCACATCGGTACGTGAAATCTGGACGATGGCACTTTTGGAGATAAATGTCCGCGCGCCGCGGTAGGGCTCAAAATCAAGAAACGCTCCGGCGGAATTCAACTCCTCATCGAGCGTGCGCGTCGCTGGCACATAGCACTGTCCCGAGAGCTCCTGTCCGCTCGCCAGGTGCAGCGTGATCGCAAACGTCTTGCGCCCGCTGTCAGAACCGCGCTCCACCGAATTGCGCTCGAACATGCCGGCTTCCCTCCGCGTCGCCTGTGCCAAAGCGGCACATCCTCATTCGTTGTGCGTTGGCCAATGCACCGTTCGTGCAACCCGCCTCGCGCGATCCCGCCCGGATCTCCTCCACGTCTGGTTTTCCCACAAACCCTGTGGTATCGCGCCGCGAGCGCTGCTGATGCACAGCGGACGCGCGCATGTAAGCGCCATCCCGCTGCAGAAATCCGCCACGCAATTCCTGAATCGCTGCAACACCTGCGCCCGCGCATACAGCAGCGCGCACGATAGAGACACAACGCAATGACCACCCTTCGCAATATCGCGATCATCGCGCACGTCGACCATGGCAAGACCACGCTCATTGACGTGCTGCTGCGCGAGAGCGGGGCCTTCCGCGACAATCAGCGTGTCGCAGAGCGCGCGATGGATTCAAACGACCTTGAGCGCGAACGCGGCATCACGATCCTCGCCAAGTGTACATCGCTGGTTTGGAAGGACACCCGTGTCAACATCATCGATACGCCGGGCCACGCGGACTTCGGCGGCGAGGTCGAGCGCATCCTCGGCATGGTCGACGGGGTTATTGTCCTTGTCGACGCCTCGGAAGGCCCGATGCCGCAGACCAAGTTCGTCGTCTCCAAAGCGCTCAAACTTGGCCTGAAGCCCATCGTCGCGATCAACAAGATCGACAAACCGGAAGAGCGTCACGACGAGGTCGTCAACGAGGTCTTCGATCTCTTCGCCGCACTCGACGCCAACGATGAGCAGCTCGATTTCCCGATCCTCTACGGCTCGGCGAAAATGGGCTGGATGGGTCGCGAACCGGATCACAACGAAAACGGTATGGACGCGTTGTTCGATCTGGTGCTGGAGCACGTGCCTGCACCGTCCACCGAAGACGGCCCGTTCCGCATGCTCGCAACGACAGTCGAGGCCGATCCGTTTCTCGGGCGCCTGCTAACCGGTCGAATCGCATCTGGCCGCATCGTCCCGAACACGACGGTGAAAGCGCTCACGGCGGACGGCACGCTGATCGAAAGCGCCCGCGTCTCGAAGATTCTCGCCTTCCGCGGTCTCGAGCGTCAGCCGATTGAAGCCGGAGAGGCCGGAGATATCGTCGCGCTCGCGGGGCTCACAAAGGCGACCGTCGCGGACACCATCGTCGATCCCTCGGTCACGGAGCCAATTGCCGCCGACCCGGTCGACCCTCCAACGCTCTCGATGACCTTCCGCATCAACGACGGCCCGCTTGCCGGCAAAGAGGGATCGAAAGTCCAGAGCCGCGTCATCCGCGACCGGCTGATGCGCGAAGCCGAAGGCAACGTCGCACTCAAGGTGGCACCGTCGTCTGAGAGCGAAAGTTTTGAGGTCTCGGGCCGCGGCGAACTGCAACTCGCCATCCTTATCGAAACGATGCGCCGCGAGGGCTTCGAGCTGACCGTCTCACGCCCGCGCGTCGTCTATCAGGAAGACCCGGACACTGGCACCCGTCTCGAACCGATTGAAGAAGTGACGATCGACGTCGATGAAGAGTTCGCCGGCGCCGTGGTCCAGAAACTCTCCGAGCGCCGCGGCGACTTGCTCGACATGCGTGCCTCGGGCGGCGGACGACAGCGCTTAATGCTCCACGTCCCGACCCGGGGGCTCATCGGTTATCAGGGCGAACTGATGACCGACACACGCGGCACCGCGATCATGAACCGCGTGTTCCATGAATACGCGCCCTTCAAGGGCCGGATCGATGCCCGCCGCACCGGTGTGATGATCTCGATGAACGAGGGCGAGGCGGTCGCGTTCGCGCTCTTCAATCTCGAGGATCGCGGACCGATGATGATCAAGCCGCAGACCAAGGTCTACCAGGGCATGATCATCGGCGAGCACACCCGCGGCAACGACCTTGAGGTCAATGTCCTGAAAGGCAAACAGCTGACCAACATGCGCGCATCTGGCAAGGACGAGGCGGTCAAGCTGACCACGCCGATCGCCATGACGCTCGAAAAAGCCCTCGCCTACATCGGCGATGACGAACTCGTCGAGATCACCCCGGAGAACATCCGCCTCCGCAAACGCCACCTCGACCCGCACGTGAGGAAGCGCGCAGAGAAGGCCGCGGCTGCAGCGGAGATGGCTTGAGTGTCCATCGGCCTATCGACTAGGCTGGCGAGATAAAACACGACCTCACACCGGCGCTGACCGAAGTGCTCGCCAAGGCACGCGCGCTGCCGTCAGACCGCCAGGACGCCCTCGCTGCAGAGATTGAAAGACTGCTTGATGAAAAAGCAGTCACGCCCATCCGTTCCGCCGCGGACCAAAAAGCCATCGAGGACCGCCTCGCCCAGCCTTTCGTCGAAGCACCGCGAGAAGCACTCGGAGAGCTCTACGCACGATATCGGTCGTCATAGCATTGCGAATTGCCTGGTCCGTTCCAGCAGTTACCGATCTGACAGAGATCCCCGACTTCCTCGATGAGCAAGATGTGCGTGCCAGCGCTCTGGTCGCTCGTCGTGTTGAGAGCGCTGAACGCCACATCCTCAACGCGCCGCGCGCGGCACAATACGATCGCGCAACCGACAGCTTTGACAAAATCATCAGCGGCACACGACTCGTTCTCACATACCGGATCGAAGGGGATGAGATCAGGGTCGTGCGGATCTGGCATACCTCCAGAGACCCGGCAACGAAGCCAGGGCGACAATGATCCGCCCCATCCCCGCCCTAGTTGCATGTGAGACGACTGCTCAAGCGGACGGGGACACATCAACGGGCACGAGCTGCGATCCTGCCTTTCAGGGGAGGCGACGCGGCCATGCGCGCATTTTCACTCGGCAAACCGACATCCGATACTGACACTACGCTGGAGGCCGAGCCGGTTACACCGCGACGCCCGCAGCCCTCATTCGCGCGGACCAGCCGCCCGCTCGACCGCGAAACACTGATCTGCGACGACATTGTCATCCGCGGAGATCTGACCTCGAAAGAACGTCTCGTCGTCGAAGGCGAGATTGAGGGCGAGGTCGCGGGAAGCACCATCGAGATCGGTGAGCGGGGGAGGGTTGTCGGCGCGATCAAGGCAGAAACGGTCACGGTGCGTGGCCGCGTCGAAGGCACGATCACCGCAAAAACCGTCCAGCTCGCCAAGACTGCGAAAGTCGACGGCGATATCTTCCATCAGGGTATCGGCATCGAAATGGGCACCCACTACGATGGTCGCCTGAAGTGGACGGGCCCACGCGACGACCTCGAGCAAACAGGGCAGAAATCATCTACGAGCCAGACTGCCGCCACACCCCTCACCTCCGAGCCTGTCGCACCACGCGCTTCGGCGACCATCGAGGCACTCAAACAGGCGGCCCATCACAACGTGCCCGCCAGCAGCGTCACCTCACTCGGCGGTACCGATGCTCCTGACACGCCACCCGGAGATTAATGTGTCCCGCTGGCGCCATCGCGTGTCAGCGCCACAATTTCATCGTGCAGGCTCTTCGGAATGGTGATGCCGGTCTCGGCCGTCTCGGTCCGCGCCGCAAAGCGTCGGTCTCCCGGGAGGCGCGTGCCCTCCTGCTCGGCGATCTTCGCAAACAACCGCTCACCATGCGTGAGGAAACGATCGGGCGCGCCGAACTTTGAGGGATCAATCGCAATCAGAAGCTCGCCACCCTTCGGCGGTCCTCCGGCACCCGCGTCATCCTCGGCTGCCTCGAAGCTGAGGAACTCGCCGATCAGCGGCCCGGCCAAAAGCTCGATCATCAACGCGAGGGACGCGCCCTTGTGTCCACCAAATCCGAGCTGCGCACCTTCGAGCACCACGTCCGGATCCGTCGTCGCAGCGCCATCCGGCCCGATGCCGGCCGTCTCCGGCACCGCATGGCCATCCCGCGCGGCAATCTGGATTTCGCCCCGCGCCATCGCGGAGGAGGACTGGTCGAACACCAGCGGAGGCCCGTCAGCGCGCGGCCACGCAAACCCCATCGGGTTCGTGCCATAGAGCGGCTTCGTCCCGCCCGCCGGCGCGACATAGGGGTAGGCTGCGGTAAACGCGAAAGCACACAGACCCTCTCGCGCCAGCGCCTCGACCTCAGGCCAAAGCGCCGCGATGTGAAACATATTGGTGAGCCCGAGTGCCGCGATGCCGGTTTCGCGCGCGCGTTCGGCAAGCGGGGCATGCGCCACCTGCTGACCGAGCGGCGCATACCCAGCATCGCCATCAACGCGCAACACCGCGGGCGCCAGAGACGAGACCTGCGGGCGCGCCGCACCATTGACCCGGCCCGACGCGACCCCGTTCGCGTACCACGGCGCTCGGAACAGCCCATGCGAGTGGCACCGGTCACGCTCCGCCTCCAGCATCCGATCCGTCACCGCACGGGCATTCGCCTCATCGAGGCCATTGGCAACAAGACAGGCGTAGGCGAGCGCGTCTGCAGCGGCGATCGAGAGCGAAATATCTGACATCGGCATCCTCCGTGAGGTGAGACGACACTCTATACATGGATGCGCGATCCGCGATGCCGGTCGGAGCTTGCCGCCCCCCTCAAATCAACCCACTGTCCGCCGCATGACCGCAGAACCTGAACACCTGACCATCACGCCAGAGTTTGAGCGCGCCCTCGACGCGATCAAACGTGAGCGCACACATCTCTTCGTGACCGGCAAGGCCGGGACGGGCAAGTCGACGCTGCTCAAAATCCTCCGCGACACCGTCTCGTCGCGGATGGCCGTCGTCGCCCCAACGGGTCTCGCAGCCGTCAACGTCGGCGGGCAGACGATCCACTCGCTCTTCACACTTCCGCCCAAGCTGATCACGCCGGATCTCATCCGCTCATCACGCAACGCACGCTTGATCCGCAAACTCGAGCTGCTCGTCATCGACGAAATCTCGATGGTCCGCGCCGATCTGATGGACGCGATCGACAAATCTCTCCGCAAGACGCGCAACGCACCGGACATCCCATTCGGAGGCGTCCAGCTGATCATGTTTGGCGATCTCCACCAGCTCCCCCCCGTCGTTCAGCGCGGCGAGATCCAGCACTATTTCGAGGAGACCTACGGCGGGCCGTACTTCTTCAATGCACCCGTCTTCAGCGAGATTGAAGTCCCGCGCATCGAGCTGTCAGAGGTGTTCCGTCAGAGCGACGAGCGCTTCGTCAATGTCCTCAACGCCGTGCGCGACGGTGCGCCGGATGAATATGCTGTCGACGAGTTGAACGGTCGAGTCTGCGACTTTCAGCAACTTTCCCAGCCGCAAAAGACCGTTGTGCTGACAACGACGAACCAGGCAGCGATGCAGATCAATCAGAGCTTTCTCTCCCGCCTGCCCGGCGAGACGGTTCAGGTCGAAGCGATCGTTTCCGGAGAGTTCTCGCAGGGCGCGTTCCCGACCGAACAAGCGCTGCACCTCAAGGAAGGCGCACGTGTCATCATGCTGCGCAACGACAGCAAGGGCCGCTGGGTGAACGGCACACTCGGAACCGTCAGTCAGATCGACGACGACACCGTCTACGTCGAAATCAACGGCGAGGAGTACGAGGTTGAGGCCGAGACGTGGGAGAACGTCAACTATGCCTGGGACCAGAAAGCCGAGAAGATCGTCGAAAGCGTTGCGGGCAAATTCGTCCAGCTTCCGCTGCGTCTTGCCTGGGCACTGACGATCCACAAGGCGCAGGGCATGACACTTGATCGCGTCCATATCGACTTTGGGCGCGGCACCTTCTCTCACGGTCAGGCCTACGTGGCACTCTCACGCTGCCGCTCCCTTTCAGGCCTCACGCTCGCGCGACCACTCCGGCGCAGCGACGTGATTTTCGATCCCGCAATCACGGAATACCGCCGGACTTTTGAAGAGCTGGCCCACGCGGCCTGATTGGACCCGACTGGCGATGTTGCGCACATCGCCAGTCGGCCGAAACCGGTGATCGATTACTCGATGGACGAAATCACGAAGTCATCCGCATAGACGATCGTGGTTTCCTTGCCGCCCCATGAGCCGGCATTGAAGGCTGGTTTTCCTGGTGCGCGGAGAACGACGACCTCATCTGTGGTGACAGAGGCGGGCGACTTAGCGTTTGGCGTCCAACCATTCCAGTCGATCCGGGCAGAGAACTTCCGCCCACGACGCTGCAACGTGAGCCGGCCACCCTTCGTCTCAATGTTCTTGAGCACGTCCACCATATCGAATGATCGCGGACAGCAGGATCCGGTTGCAACGCGAACGCGCTGATCGGCTTTCTTGCCTTTGATGATCTTGCGCACACGCAAGATCAACTCATTGTTCGAGTTTCCCGACCGATAGACTTCGGCCGTCACGAGGTTCTTGGGATCAGCGTAGAGTCCGACCGTCAGTTGCGCCTTGCGTGATTGCAACTCGCCGGTGAAGTTGACGGAGATATCAAAGTCGCCACGCGGTGCGTCCTGCTTCAGGCGGAAGATGTTATTCGGCTTGCCGTAACCAGGCATGCCGGCGGCCCCAGTCGACGCCAGCAGCTTGCCGTCTTCGACGATGTAAACTTCGGCATCCTCGTTCAGAACTTCCCAGTTTTCAGAAAGCGCACTACCGGAGAAATCATCCTCGAAGATCGCGGTAGCCTGTGGTTCGGGCTCCGGCTCAAGTTCAGGCTGCGAGACAACTTGCTGGAGCGCTGCTGTCAGGCTGTCGGCATCGTTCGACGCAATGTAAACCCCACCGGTGTTCTCCGCGAGACAGGAGACCGCCGCACCCTGCGCCTTGCTGAGCCCAAACCCGACCACGTGCGCCGTAAACGCCGTGTTGGTCGACTCAAGTGCCCGCGCAAGTTGGCATGGATCACCGCCGCAGGATTCGATCCCGTCAGTTACAACCACCACTGTCGCATCGCGTGACCGATACTGCAGCGCGTCTGCGGCACGTTGCACGGTAGCAGCCAGCGGAGTCTTCCCCCGCGGCTCAAGACCACGCACGGCGTTGACAACAGCACTGGCCGCACCCAGCTCCGGCGCGACGAGTTGCTCTACATCACTGCAGTCGCCCGTCCGTCGATGTCCGTAAACCATCAGGCCGATCGCGCGGTTTGCGCCAATCTTGCCAAGCACGTCCGCTACGCGCGTTTTCGCGATCGACATCTTGGTTTGCCCGTTGATCTTGCCCCGCATCGAGCCGGACGCGTCGATCACGAGCATGATGGCCTTGTCGTCTTGCGCGACGGCGCTCGTCGCAAACACGGGAAGCGCCGCACAACAAAGCGCGACCGTCGCGGTACGCACCCGCTTCGATACGGGGTGAAGCCGGCTTAAACGGGTAGAACGATCAATGACTTCCATGGAGATCCTCTCAAATCGGATGCGAAGCGTTGAGTTTGTGGTTGCATCAAATGAACCAACTGGAACCGACAGACGTGCATCAGAGCATAACGAAGCACACTGAAAAGAAACCCGCGCGAAGTGTCCATGAAAGACCCAACTGCACTGCGAGGCATGTATGGTCGTCCCAGTCGGCATAAGGGAACATCGCCATGAAACGCGCACTGCCCACCCGCCTGCACGTCCGACCCGGCAAGCCAGAAGACTCCAAGGCACTCGCTCACGTCTTCGCTGAGACATGGACCGCCGCCTATCAAGGCATTCTCTCGGACACCGGCATCCGCCGCATGCTGTCGACACGGCGCGCAACCTACTGGCATCGCTTCCTCAGCCACAGCGACGGTCTGCTTGTGGCCGTGAACGGCGAAGAGATTGTCGGCTACGTCACATTCGGTCCAGCCAGAACCAAACCGGATGCCATCGACCCGTCGCCACGCGGTGAGATTTACGAACTCTACGTCGCCCCTTTGCATCAAGGTAGCGGCCACGGCGGCCGGCTGTTCGCGGCCGCACGTGCCAGACTCAACAGGAAAGGTCGCACGGGCCTGCTGGTCTGGGCCCTCTCGGACAACACGATCGCCGCACAGTTCTATGAGGGACGCGGTGGCCGCGTGATTGCCACGGGCACACAACGTTCCGGCAACCGGACGTGCCCCACCACGGCGTTCATCTTCCCCTGACGCAAGACCAACATCAGGTCGCCACGCCGCAGCTTTTGCGCTAACCCACGCGCGAAACGCACCGAGCATCACGGACAGCGCCCCGGCGTCGAAACACCATGTCAGACATGAAGATCGCAATCATGGGCGCGGCCGGCCGCATGGGCCGCACGCTCGTCCGGGCCGTCCACGCCGCCGAAGGTTGCGTCGTCGCCGGAGCCACCGAACCCGAAGGCTCGCCTCACGTTGGCGCCGATGTCGGCGAAGTCGCAGACA
>JBCAXC010000054.1:0-9461 GCA_038534255.1 Pseudomonadota bacterium | reverse complement strand
CCGGGACGGACCAGCGCCCAATCCGCCCGTCATAGCTCGCCGAATAGACAAGCGTGCCATCGGGAGAAAAAACCACACTGTTGACCGGCCCGCGATGCCCCTTGAGCACTGGGCCGGCCTTACGCGTCGCGACGTTCCAGAGGCGCACGGTGCCATCCCAGCTGGCGGTCGCGACCCACGCGCCATCCATGCTGACGTCGAGTGAGAGCACCTTGCCGGCATGGCCGGTGAAACGATGGAGCAGTTTTCCATCCACCGCGGACCATAGCGAAACACTGCCATCATCGCCGGCGCTGACGATACGCGTCCCGTCGCCAACGAAGGCAACCGTGTTGACCGCGCCGTCGTGATCATCGAAGCGGCGCACGATCCGGTCGGCAGGTGCGCCCTGATCCGCGAGCGACCAGAGCACCATCGAGTAGTCGAAACTTCCGGTAATGGCACGCGTGCCATCGGCGTTGACCGAAACAGCCTTCACCGGACCGCCATGCCCGACAAGGTTACCGCTCGTCGGTTCTGCCGCCGTCGCGATACCTGCAGGGACGCATAACGCAAAAGCGGCGCTCGCCAAGGCAGCGACGCTCAAGGCCCTGGAGATAAATCTCCGGCTCACTCCCATCCATCGAGATGGTTGACGCAACGCAAGCGCTCCATCACTCCGCAGGGACTGGTGCAGGTCGACCATCATCGGTCTTTGCCGACTGGTCCTCCCGCACCTCTTCATACCAGAGGCTGTGGTGCTCTTTGGCCCAGTTCACGTCGACTTCCCCCGAGCCCATCGCATCGAACGCGCCTTCCATGCCGATCGAACCGATGTAGATGTGCGCGACAATCACGGCCACGAGGAAGATCGCCATGATGGCATGCCAGAGCGCTGCGAGCTGCTGCTCCTGCACGAGCGAGAGGTCGGTCGCAAGGCCAAGCCCGGTGACTGAGTTGATCAGCTCAAACGTGCTGGAGAACATGTTCGTCTGATACGGGAACATGAGCGCGATGCCGGACATCGAGATTGACACCCCACCCAGCAGCACCAGCCAGAAGATGATTTTCTGTCCGAAGTTGAAGCGCTTCGCCGGCGGATGCACACCTTTCGAGAACAGACCACCGCCCTTCAGTATCCAGTTGATGTCCGTCCGGCTCGGCAGGTTGTCCTTGATCCAGAAGACAAAAATCATAGCGAGACCGACCATGAAGGCGAACGCCACATAGTTGTGCATCCACTTGCCCGTCACGAGCAGCGTCGCAAAGAACTCCTTGCCGAGAACCGGGCTCAGGTAATCCTTGCCGTAGGTGATCGCGAGGCCGGTGATGGCGAGGATGATAAAAGACACCGCGAGCAGCCAATGCGCCATCCGCTCAACCGTCATGAACCGTGTCACGGTAAATCCGCTCATCCCGTGTTCGACGCGAATGCGACCGCGCAGGAGATAGAACAGCGCCAGCAGAACGACGATCCCGCCCATCGCCATCGCGCCATAGGTCGGCAGTGGGCCGCTGCGAATTGCCCGCCATCCATCACCGGAAATGTTCGGGCTGGTCACGCGCGAGAGCGCACCGCCCTCCTGTTTGGCGCGGCGGATATCAGCCTCGGTGTTCAGACGTCCGGCCGGAGCGCGGATGGCCTGACCCGCCGCCGTGCCCTGATCACGGGTATATCCGGACTGGCCTTCGCGCAGTTTGCGCCAGAAATCAGAGTCGGACGACGTCCCGAGTGAGTTCGACAGGTTGTCGGTCGCCGCACCTGTTGCAGCAGGTCCGGGATCACTCGGCTGAGCGCTCGCTGGAGGCCGCACACTGCTTTGCGCATGAGCCGCCTGCACAAGTGCGAGCGACGCCCCGAGAAGCATCAAGCCGCCCAGCATGAGCAGGACGAACCGTTGCCAGCGCTGCATGGAGCGTTGCATGGCCTGCGAATGTCGGCGCGCTTGTGCGCTGCCGTTGGTGATGACGGGGGTCGGGGTGACGATGCGGGGCATGTTGCACAACCTCTGATCGATTGAATTGCCCGGAGGAAAAATCCTTCCGGTGTCGCGGTCTGACGCACACGAAGACGCCTGTTGCACCTCTCGCCATGCGCGACCGCGCTTTACGTTATCATCCAGCCACGAGTAGTGCCTGTTTGCCTGCTTGTTGGCCACCAGTCTCAGTGCCGACAGCACTTCGCACTGGGTTCAAAAAATTCTCCGGCCCTCGGGGGCGAAACGGGCGGACACCGAAGCATCCACCCGCGCTTATCTTCCATGTCAATTTTTCTCCGGCCAGCGCGGCCGAAACAGACCGTCCGCGCTGGCCGGAAGTAGCCGCCAATAGGCGAGCCGAACTAGCCCGACTGCCCCGGATAGGCCTTGCCCCAACCCCAGGCGCCGGAGCCAAAGCCGCGTCCCACGACACGTTCGCGGTACACGTCGGAGACAACGTCCCCATCACCGGCGAGCAGGGCTTTCGTCGCGCACATTTCTGCGCACAGCGGAAGTTTGCCCTCGGCAAGACGGTTGCGACCGTACTTCTTGAACTCGGCGTTCGAGTGGTTGTCCTCCGGACCGCCGGCACAGAACGTACATTTGTCCATTTTGCCGCGTGTGCCGAAGTTGCCGACCTGCGGATACTGCGGCGCGCCAAATGGGCAGGCGTAGAAGCAGTAACCACACCCGATGCACAAGTCCTTGGAGTGCAGCACCACACCGTCGTCGGTCTGATAGAAGCAATCCACCGGACAGACGGCCATACACGGCGCGTCCGAGCAGTGCATACAGGCAACCGAGATCGAGCGTTCGCCCGGCTTGCCGTCGTTGATCGTGACGACGCGTCGGCGGTTCACACCCCACGGCACCTCGTGTTCGTTCTTGCAGGCTGTGACACAGGCGTTGCATTCGATGCAGCGCTCAGCATCACAAAGGAACTTCATTCGGGCTCCTTGTTTCGCCATGTCCGTGTCCTCCCTTAAACTGTCGTGATCTTGCAGAGAGACGCTTTTGTCTCCTGCATGTTGGTGACCGAGTCATACCCGTAGGTCATCGCCGTGTTCGCGCCTTCACCAAGTACGTACGGATCGGCACCGTCCGGATATTTGCTCCTCAGGTCCTTACCCTGATAGACGCCGCCGAAGTGGAACGGCATGAACGCGACGCCAGGGGCGACACGCTCCGTCACCATGGCCATCACCTTGACGCGGGCTTTCTCAGGACCTTCGACCCAGACCATCTTGCCGTCACGGATGCCGAGGTTGTTGGCATCGTTCGGGTTGATCTCGACGAACATGTCCTGCTGCAGTTCCGCAAGCCACGGGTTAGAGCGACTCTCGTCTCCACCACCCTCGTATTCAACAAGACGACCCGACGTGAGCACGATCGGATACTCTTTCGAGAAATCCTGCTCCTGGATCGAAGCGTAACGCGTCGGCAGACGGTACATCTGACGATCCGAGTACGTGGCGTACTTGTCGAGCAGATCGCGGCGGTTGGTGTAGAGCGGCTCGCGGTGTGTCGGCACCGGATCCGGGAATGGCCACACAACGGTGCGGGCCTTCGCGTTTCCAAATGGCGCACAACCGTGCTTGATCGCCACCCGCTGGATGCCTCCCGAAAGGTCGGTCTTCCAGTTGGTTTTCGATCCAGCCACCTTCGCGATCGCCTCTTTTTCGGCGTCGGTCAGGTCACTGTCCCAACCAAGCTTTTCAAGCATCGCCATCGTAAACTCGGGATGGCCACCCTTGAGCTCGTTGCCCACCGGATAGGACGCGCCTTCAACATCGCCTTCAGCCAGGAGATTTCCACCACCCCACTCGTCAGGTGCTTTGACACCAAACCGAGCACGGAAGTTCAGGCCGCCTTCGGCCACCGGCATCGATGGATCATAAAGGTTCGGGGTTCCCGGATGTTTCATCTCCGCGGTGCCCCAGCACGGCCAGGGAAGACCGTAATATTCTCCGTCAAGTGGACCACCGCGGGCTTGCAGCGTCGTCTTGTCGAAGGTGTGCTGGTACTTCATGTGGGCCTTGATCCGGTCCGGCGACTGGCCGGTATACCCGATCGTCCACATGCCCTTGTTGAACTCGAGGGTTGTCTCCTCGATGTTCGGCTCGTCGTGGCCCTGCGCGTTCTTCGTGACCGTGATGTTCTTGAAGAACTCTTTCTCGAAGCCGAACTTCTTGGCGAACTTCGCCATGATAACGTGGTCGGGAAGCGCCTCGAAGAGCGGCTCAACGACTTTCTCACGCCATTGCAGCGAACGGTTCGACGCGGTGACCGAGCCGTACGTCTCGAACTGCGTCGTCGCCGGAAGGAGATAAACGCCGTCCGTGCGATCGTGATACACCGCCGACACCGTGGGATACGGATCAATGACGACAAGGAGATCGAGCTTCTCGAACGCCTTTTTCATCTCCTGTCCGCGGGTCTGCGAGTTTGGCGCATGTCCCCAGAACACCATGGCACGGAGATTATCCGTCTGGTCCATGTTGCCCTTGTCTTCGAGCACACCATCAACCCAGCGCGAGACCGGGATCCCTTTGGACTCCATCATCTTCTGGGATTCAAAACGGCCCTTGACCCACTCATAGTCCACGTCCCAAACGCGCGACCAGTGCTTCCACGAGCCAGCCTTCAGCCCGTAATACCCCGGCAGCGAATGCGAGAGGACGCACATGTCCGTCGCGCCCTGCACGTTGTCGTGGCCACGGAAGATGTTGGCGCCACCACCGGCCTTGCCGATGTTACCGAGTGCGAGCTGGAGGATGCAGTACGCGCGGGTGTTGTTGTTCCCGTTCGTGTGCTGCGTGCCGCCCATGCACCAGATCAACGTGCCCGGCTTGTTGGTCGCCAGCGTGCGCGCCACCCGGCGGAGCTGTGATCCGGGGATACCGGTTACCCGCTCGGTCTCTTCAGGCGCCCATTTCTTCACTTCTTCGCGGATGTACTCGAGGCCCCAGACGCGCTGGTTGATGTACTGCTTGTCTTCCCAGCCATTCTCGAAAATGTGCCAGAGAATACCCCAGATCATCGCGACGTCAGTGCCCGGACGCATCCGCACATATTCCGTTGCGTGCGCCGCCGTCCGCGTGAACCGCGGATCACAAACGATCATCGCCGCATTATTCTGCTCTTTCGCCTTGAGCAGGTGCAGCAGTGCAACCGGGTGCGCTTCCGTCGGGTTTGACCCGATCAGGATCATCGACCGTGTCTTGTGGATGTCGTTGTACGAGTTCGTCATCGCACCGTAGCCCCAGGTGTTTGCAACACCGGCGACTGTGGTCGAGTGACAGATACGTGCCTGGTGGTCACCGTTGTTGGTGCCCCAGAACGCGTAGAACTTGCGGAACAGATAAGCCTGCTCGTTGTTGAATTTGGCCGAGCCGAGCCAGTAGACAGAATCCGGTCCGCTCTTCGCGCGGATGTCCATCATCTTGTCGCCGATCTCGTTGATCGCGTCGTCCCACGAAATCCGCTTCCATTTTCCGTCTACAAGCTTCGTCGGATACTTCAGTCGACGTTCGCCATGGGCATGCTCACGAACAGCAGCGCCTTTTGCGCAATGCGCACCGAGGTTGAACGGGCTGTCGAACCCAGGCTCCTGGCCGACCCAGACGCCGTCCTGAACTTCGGCAACGACCGTGCAGCCGACCGAGCAGTGTGTGCAAACCGACTTCTTGATCTCGATCTTGCCGCCGTTCGCGGAAGCAGCTTCCGCTGGCGCGACGCGTCCGGCCGCAACGGTTCCAACCGCCGCCAGACCACCGATCGCGAGACCGGAATTTTTCAAAAAGGCACGGCGATCAACCGCGGTGCCGGCAAGCTCTCCGAGAGCGGACGAGAGCCGGGGGCCTTGCGCAACCCCGTTCGTCTTCTTCCTGAGCATGGTTTCCTCCTGGAAAATGCTGGTCCTCCGAGTGCGCGACCCCTGCCGCGCCTGAGAACCTGTTGTTCAGTTTGTGTTGCGATCCACCTCGACAGCCTGCCCGTGTACTCAGGCTCTGAAGCAGCGGTGACGCAACGCCAACTCCATCAAACTAGAAGCGCGAATATTCGTAGACGCGCCGCACGTGGTCGGTTTCGCGGTAGACCTTGTTGTCCTGATCCGCAGCAACATCCGGCGTTGCAGCGGTCGCACCACCGCTCGCGAGCGTTGCGCCACCGGCGATCGCTCCAGCGCCAGCGAGGGAGAGAAATGATCTCCTGCCAACGTCAACTTTCTTGTCAGACGGCTTCATGCTGTCTCCTCCTTTTTCGCGCGGGGCCAAACGCTACCCGTGCGGTATCGCTACGCCGCCGGCACCATTGAAAAAGCCGCGTCCTCGATTTCGAGAAAGACGCGGCCGATGGTGCCGAGACCGGCATAGAGAACTGAATTCTTCGCGCCCTCGAGGTCGCGGAAGAAATAGGGCATCCACGATTGGATGTGTGTTTCGTAGAAGCGTTGCTGCGCATCGAGCGGCGCAACCTCACCAAAGCGCCCGTCAATCAGCGCTGCCATAATTTCGAGCACTGAGGCCGCGTGATCTTCCGGGTCGCTTGCTTTCGCATCTCGCTTGATATCGAGCGCGCTCATGTCGTTTCGCAGCTTCGCGAGCGGTTTCTCGTTGAGAAAACCCGTCAGATAATATGAAGCAAATGGGAGCAACTCTCCGCGTCCAACGCCGATGAAGAGGTCGTGATATTCCTCCCCGACGCGCGCCGGATCACTCCGGGCGCACAGATGCGCAAACGTGGCGACTGCTTGGCCGAGCGGGGTATCATCGCCCGAGAGGCCAGCGCCTTGCGCTAGCAGCGCCTCGCTTGGTGGCGCAGAAAGAAACGTCGAGACGAAGCCGTACAAATGGGCCCGCGTCGCATCCTCTGCGCCAATGTCCTCGCGTGCGGTGGCATCCGGCATCGCGTGCGCTTCCTCCCCAGGTCGCTCGCAATATTACTTGTCACATCGCAGTCTGAACCTGTGACGTCCACCTGACAAGGGGAGGACGGAAGAAATCTGTCTTCAAATGCGCGATCCATCGGCAAAATCACGGCCGCCCACACGCGATCGGCACTATATTGCGCATGGTGCGCTGCAGCATGCGCTCAGCTTTATGCCGTGTCGCTGCCGGGCGTATCTCCGTGATTTTCATCCGCCCGCAGATAGTCCTCAGTGGTGCGCACAGCTGGCCGCGGCGCTGACGCCATCGGCGCCTCTAGCTCACTCATCGCGGCGACCCGGCAGTCGTCGCACATCTGGATGACGCGCGCCTGTTCGCTTTCACGGAACATGGAGTGCTTGCCTGCCAGCGCCGCCATCACCCTTTCAATCGTACTTTTCGTCCCAAACGGCTTGCCACACGAAATGCACTCGAATGGCTCTTCCTCATTCAAGACCCGCGGTGAGAGGGCAGCGGATGAGAAGTTGAACCGCGGCTCGAGCGTGATGACCTTCTCCGGGCAGGTCGTTTTGCAAAGCCCGCACTGCACGCACGCCGCTTCGGTGAACGCGACCTGTGGGCGTTCCGGGTTGTCAGCAAGCGCATTGGCTGGACATGCACTCACGCAGGCAAGGCAGAGCGTGCACCCCGCCGTATCGATATGGATTTGGCCATAGGGTGACGCCTCCGGCAGCGCGATCACCTCAGGCGCACCGCTCGACATTTCGTGCAACGCGGTCAGGGCAAGGCGTGCGGTCTCGCGCTTTTGCGGCGTTGCCGTGAACGTCCGCGCGGAGAGTCCGGCGACCGGTGCCAGACCGTCCAGCATGTCCCGCAGCGCATCTGGATCATCCTCGATCGCGACATGAACGCGACGTTGCGCGTCCCCAAGCCCTGACGTCACGGAATGTGTCAGCGAAGCTTCTTTCTCCAGCGTTGCGATCTCATCGCGGCGCTGCGGTGAGACCAGACAGACAACATGCGCTGCGCCACTCGCCAACGCACCCGCCATCACGTCATGCCCGATGTGTGTCGTCGTGTAGAGCGAGAGCGGCAGGACATGCGCGGGCAACCCTTGGCCATACCGAGCGCAGGCCGCAATCAGAGGCTCTCCGTGCGCGGCATCATAAAGAAGTATGATCGGGTCTTGTCCCCCGGCCACATGAAAGGTCGTGACCAACGTCTGCACGCGCGAAATCACATCCGAGCGCATCGGAAACGCATAGCTGACGGCACCCGTCGGGCACGACGCACTGCAATTCCCACATCCGCCACACACACCGTGATCAATCGCAACCGTATCGCCGTTCGGCGTGATCGCTGACACCGGACACGCGTCGATACAGTTCGAGCAACCGATCTTCCCGGACCGCCCGTGCGCGCAGATCCCGGGGTCGTACCGGACGTACAGCGGCTTCTCGAACGTCCCGACGAGATCAGAGGCGTCGAACAACGCATCCGCCAACGCACCCGGCTTCGCCATGTCCACGCGGAAGTAACCATCACGACGTTCATGCGATCCGAAAAGCGGATCACCGCCACTCATGTCGACGATCACATCGCATTTCGATGACGCACCGTTGCGCGGCATCATGAAAATCAGTTCGTCCTTCGAGGACGGCACCATTGGCGCATATCCGTCCACCACGACCTCGAAGTTTCCAAGCACCCCGCCTGCCCGGGCAATCCGGCCGGTGAAGACGGGCACATCTCCCGACGCATCTGGCATCGCATCACCAACGTCGCTGAGGACAACAGTCACGCTCAACCGGGATGAGAGCCGCCGCCCAGCATCGATCGCAGCTTGCCCGCGGCCGTAGACCAGACAGATTCCGCCGGAATCGAGCGTGGAAAGCTCAGCCGGCGTGTCTTCATGCAGCGCATCGGCAAGCAAAGCCGCAATCTTGGGACTGGCACCGCCTTTCGCATCGCACCATCCCGCACGCTCGCGAATGTTGACGAACTTCGGGGCAGGCTGCCCGCGTTCTTCCGCAATTTCCGCAAAGAGTGGCGCCTCCTGAGTGCACGCCACACACAGGGAACGTCCAGACTGCCCAGCCTCATCCAGCGCCGCTTCATAGCCACCGATCTGGGTGCGGCAGAGCTGGGAGA
The DNA here is from genome assembly GCA_038534255.1 of Pseudomonadota bacterium. Classification (GTDB taxonomy): domain Bacteria; phylum Pseudomonadota; class Alphaproteobacteria; order Rhizobiales; family CALHAX01; genus CALHAX01. Next base: position 463 of record JBCAXC010000054.1, on the reverse strand, counting down.
AGATGGGAGAGACATCAACCGGCGCATGCGCCAGCGTATCGACATCAAGCGTCATCGAGGCATCGCAGCTGCAGACAAGCACTTTTGGCACTGATGGGTGCGCGCCCCGCTCGTCTTCCGGCCCGTCGCTTGCTCGCATGTCAGTCTTGCTCATGGCGTCGCCCGTGAAACAGAGAAATCAGGTGAGAGGGTATGGGTTCGCGCACGGCGTGGACCCTCCCTTTGCACTTCTGCCCTGTTGTGACATCCTAAGTCCACCGCCTCGCGGCAGCGCCGCGTTCATCGATCTCTTTTTCATCCATTGCGCAGAGCGCATGGCCAGGCCGGACTGCTTACCTTGGAACGCCAAACTTCGATTACTGTCGGTGTCATTGTCGAGCGAATCGAGGCCGATAATCCGTGGCAGGATTTTATTTGGCGCGCCAATGCAGTGGTGATCGGCGCCGAAGATGGTCCGTGGAAA
>JBCAXC010000053.1:0-9472 GCA_038534255.1 Pseudomonadota bacterium | reverse complement strand
TTTTGTAGTTGTAACGCTTCTGCGCAAAGTACAAGTTCTACAACCGCAACCCGCTGATCCATCTGCCGATCGGGATCGACGGACTGAAGACGGGTTTTACGCGCGACAGCGGTTACGGCATCGTCGGCGCGGGCTCTCACGAAGGCCGCAACCTCGTCTTTGTGGTCAACGGTCTTGAGAGCAAGAAGGATCGCAAGCTCGAGGCGCGGCGGCTCTATGAATGGGGTTTGCGGGGCTTCAAGTCGTTCAACCTGTTCAAGCCGAATGAGGAAGTGGCGTCCGCGCTGGTCTGGGGCGGGACGGCGCTCTACACCCCGCTCGTCGGGCAAAACGGTGTGCGGGTCTTGCTGCCGCGGACCATTTCGGACAAGAAGCGGCTCAAGGCGTCAATCGTCTACAACAAGCCGCTGAAAGCGCCGATCCGGCGCGGCGACCAGGTTGCGGTTCTGCGCGTGCGCGGGCAGGGCTCATCAGTCAGTGAGGTGCCGCTTTATGCCGGGGAGGACGTCGAGCGAGGCGGCTTCATGCGGCGCGGGTGGACGTCCCTGGTGCATCTCGCGCTTGGATGGATCCTCTAGCCCGTCGGCAACACCTCGGGTCTGCGAGGCTCTGTCGTGAGCCGGGGACGCTTCATCACCTTTGAGGGTGGGGAGGGTGCGGGAAAGACCACACAGATCGCCGCCCTCGCTGAACGGCTGCGTGTTGCCGGCCATCGTGTCACGACCACGCGGGAACCTGGCGGGACGCCGCTCGCTGAAAAAGTCCGCACTCTTCTGCTCGACCCTGAGGCTACAGCGCGAACGGCCCTGACGGAGGCATTGCTCTTTGCCGCAGCCCGATCGGACCATGTCGCTGGTTTGATCCGGCCCGCGCTTGACGGCGGGGCGTGGGTGCTGAGTGACCGGTTCCACGACTCAACGCGAGCTTATCAAGGTGCGGCGGATGCCGTGCCAGGCGAGATGCTCGACCAGCTTGAAACGATGGCGGTGGCCGGATGCGTGCCGGATATGACGGTCCTGCTCGATCTGCCAGCAGTGATGGGTCTTGAGCGTGCGGCGCAGCGTGCTGCGGCAGCGCAGGTTCATGGTGGACCGGACCGTTTCGAGCAGCGTGATGAGGCGTATCACGGGCGCTTGCGCGATGGGTTTCTCGCTCGGGCGAACGCGGAGCCGGAACGGTTCGTTGTGGTCGATGGTGCTGCAGGCGTTGCCGAGATCAGCATCCGGATCTGGGCTGCGGTGCGCGACCGTTTCGAGGTGGCATGATGGCCCGTGCGCCCCGTGTGATGAGCGACGGCGAACCAACGCCTGAGATCGACCATCTGACCGATGTGCTCCACCCGCGGGAGAATACGGCACTCTTCGGGCATCAGGCCGCGTCGCGGGATCTGGCAAACGCGTTTGCGAGTGGGCGGATTCACCACGCGTGGATGCTCTGCGGGCGTGAGGGCATCGGAAAAGCCACGCTCGCGTATCGTCTTGCGCGGCACATTCTCAGTGCTCCTCTTGAGGCGGGCGCTGGTGCCGGGCTGTTCGGTGACGCGAGCCCGGATGCCGCGCCTGATGACGACCCGTTGGCGAGCGATCCGATGGCGCCTGCCAGCCGTCAGGTGATGGCGCTCTCGCACCCCGGTCTGCTGGTGCTGCGACGGCAGTGGGATGCCAAGCGCAAGAAATTCGGGACGATGATTGCCGTCGACGAGGTGCGCAAGCTGCGCAGTTTTCTCGGGCTCAGCGCCAGTGACGGTGGGTGGCGCATCGTCATCGTGGACCGCGCCGAGGAGATGAACGTCAATGCCGCGAACGCGCTGTTGAAGTCGCTCGAGGAACCGCCGCAGCGTTGTCTGTTCCTGTTGATCGCCGCCGAGCCGGGACGGCTGCCCATCACGATCCATTCGCGCTGTCGGCGCCTCACGCTGAACCCTCTGGATGCGGGCGAGATGCAGGCGGCGATCGAGCATGTGGGCAACCACTCCGATGTGTCATTGCCGGACACGGTAGACTGGGAAACGCTGCATCGTCTCGCTCAGGGCTCGGTGCGGCGCGCGCTCGTGCTGACAGGGGAGGACGGTCTCACGCTCTACGACGAACTCGTGCAACTGCTTGGTGTGCTACCGCACCTCGATTGGCCGCGCGTTCACGGCATGGCGGAGAGCCTTGCGCTCGTCGCGCGTGAAACGCGCTACAACCTGATGCTCGATCTGCTGCAAGATGTACTGGCGCGGATGATCCGACTGGCGACGGTCGAGGGCGCAGACGATCGCAGCGACGCGGAAGCCGCGATTGCACGCCGTGTTGTCGCCGAGGGCAATCTTGCGCAGTGGTCTTGCGTGTGGGAAAGACTTGCGCGCGAGCGGGCGGAGGTGCGTCTGCTCAACCTTGACCGCCAAAATTTCATACTCAGCGTCTTTCAGTGGATCGAGGCCGCCGCGCGGAACAGCGCCCGCGCCGCCTGAGATACGGCTCCACGCAGGCGCGCTCAAAACTTGTGATGAACGGTGTCCTACATGTCTGAGCGCGAGCCCTTCTATTTGACGACAGCGATTTCCTACCCGAACGGGGCGCCGCACATCGGGCACGCCTATGAGGCGCTGGCAACGGATTCGCTGGCCCGCTTCAAGCGGCTTGATGGCTTCGACGTGTTTTTTCTGACCGGCACCGATGTGCACGGGATGAAAATGCAGCAGACCGCGCAAGCTGAAGGCATTGCGCCCGGCGAGCTTGCGGATAAGAACTCGGCTGCATTCCGTGAGATGGTGGCGGTGCTGAATTGCTCGCACGATGACTTCATCCAGACCTCCGAGCCGCGTCATGCTGAGGCGTGCCAGGCGATCTGGAAGCGGATGGCGGATGCGGACGACATCTATCTCGATACATACGCGGGTTGGTATTCGGTGCGCGATGAGGCGTTCTATGCCGAGGATGAGACGCGGCTTGAAGGTGATGTGCGCGTCGGGCCGCAGGGCACGCCGGTCGAGTGGACTGAGGAGCAGACCTATTTCTTTCGGCTCTCGAAATATGAGGGCGCACTGTTGGAGCTATATGAGTCCCGGCCAGATTTTGTCCTCCCGGCGGAACGTCGCAATGAGGTGCTGAGTTTCGTGCGTGGCGGTCTGCAGGACCTCTCTGTTTCCCGCACGACGTTTGACTGGGGTATCCCGGTTCCCGATGCGCCGGGCCACATCATGTACGTCTGGGTCGACGCGCTGACGAACTATCTGACGGGTGTCGGTTTTCCGGAGACGTCGAGCGAGAGCTACCAGCGCCATTGGCCGGCTGATCTGCATGTGATCGGGAAAGACATCCTGAGGTTTCACGCGGTCTATTGGCCGGCGTTCCTGATGTCGGCGGGGCTTGAGCTTCCAAAGCGCGTCTTTGCGCACGGCTTCCTGCTCAACGCCGGAGAGAAAATGTCGAAGTCGGCCGGCAATGTGCTCGATCCGGCAAGCATGGTGGAGGCGTATGGCCTCGATCAGGTGCGCTACTTCTTTTTACGCGAAGTTCCGTTCGGAAAGGACGGAAGCTACAGCCATGACGCAATCGTCAATCGGGTGAATGCAGACCTCGCGAATGATCTTGGTAACCTCGCGCAACGCTCGCTCTCGATGATTGCGAAGAACTGTGATGGGTCCGTGCCGGAACCGGAGGCTTTCAGCGCGGAGGATGAGGCAATTCTCGCAGCGACGGATGCGCTGCTTGAAGGTGTGCGCGCCGACATGGAGCGGCAGGCGATGCACAAGGCGCTGGAGCAGATCTGGACCGTGGTCGCGGAGACAAATCGCTATTTTGCGGGGCAGGAGCCTTGGGCGCTCAAGAAGACCGACCCGGCGCGAATGGGTACGGTGCTCTACGTGACAGCCGAGGTGATCCGCCAGGTGGGCATTCTCGTTCAACCGTTTATGCCAGGTTCGGCCGCGCAGCTGCTTGATCTTGTCGCGCTCGATGATGGTGCGCGTGCGTTTGATGCCTTGGGCGTCGCGCATCGCCTTGTGGCCGGGACGGCTTTGCCGAAGCCCGAAGGCGTGTTCCCACGTCACGTCGAGGCGGAGACCGATTGAGGCCCGTCATGCTTGTCGATCACCACTGTCATCTCGATTTCCCTGAGCTTCATGATCAGCTCGGTGACATTCTTGCCCGCGCGGGCAATGCGGATGTCGGCTTGATGGTGACGATCTCGACGCGGATCCGGCAGTTTGAAAAGCTCCGCGCGATCGTCGAAGCGGAGCCGCGTATTTTTTGCTCCGTCGGTACGCATCCGCACTATGCCGATACCGAACTCGATATCCCTGTCAGCGAGATCGTCGCATTGAGCGCACACCCGAAGTGTGTGGCGATTGGCGAAGCGGGGCTCGACTACCACTATCAGAAGGCGCCGCGCGAGGCGCAGGCCGAGGGGTTTCGCAATCACATTGCAGCGGCGCGCGAGACCGGACTGCCGCTGGTCATTCATGCGCGCGATGCGGATGATGACACCGGAGACATTCTCGAAGACGAGATGGCAAAAGGGCCGTACACGGCTGTGCTGCATTGCTTTACGGGCGGGCGGCGTCTCGCCGAGCGGGGGCTTGCGCTTGGCCTTTATGTCTCGTTCTCGGGCGTGCTGACTTTCAAGAACTCCGATGCATTGCGGGCGATTGCGCGTGATGTGCCTGCCGACCGCCTGCTGGTTGAGACTGATGCGCCCTATCTGGCCCCGGTTCCGTTCCGGGGGAAGAAAAACGAACCGGCGTATGTGGCGCACACGGCTGCCGCGCTTGCCGAAGTGAAAGGCATGTCCGCCGGAGAGCTGGCAGACCAGACGACGGAGAATTTCTTCCGGCTGTATTCGAAAGTGCCACGTGAGGCGGTGGGTTTACACCGGGGCGCTGCCGCATGAGCGCGACGCTGACAATTCTCGGATGCGGGTCCTCCGGCGGTGTGCCGCGTCTCGGCAATCAGTGGGGCAAGTGCGACCCCGGCAATCCGAAGAACCGACGGCGGCGCTGTTCGGTTCTCATCGAAAAGACGACGTCGAACGGTACGACGCGTGTCCTGATCGACACCTCGCCGGATGTCCGCGAACAGCTGCTTGATGCGCACGTCGATCATCTCGATGCGGTGGTCTACACGCATGATCATGCGGATCATACTCACGGCATTGACGATCTGCGGGTGCTGGCGCTCATCGCGCGCAAGCGGGTGCGCGTCTACTATGACGCGGCGACGCGCAAGACGCTGAACCAGCGGTTCGGCTATTGCTTCAAGGCTGTTGCGCCGGAGTATCCGCCGATCCTCGAAGGTCACGAGATCGAAGCGGGCGATACGCTGGTTGTGAAGGGCGCGGGAGGCAAACTGACGCTTCAGCCGTTTGCGCAGGAACACGGGGCGATCACTTCACTTGGCATCCGCTGCGGTGCGCTCGCGTATTCAAGCGATATCAGTGATGTGCCCGATGGGTCGCTCGCCGCGCTTCAGGATCTGGATGTGTGGATCGTGGATGCGCTGCGCTATGATTATCATCCGGCGCACTTTGCCGTGAAAGACGCGCTTCACTGGATCGAGCGGATGGCGCCGAAGCGTGCGCTGCTCACCCATCTTCACATTGATCTGGATCACGATATCCTCGATGCGGAAACACCGGCTCATGTCGCGCCGGCATTCGACGGGATGAAAATAACGTTTGATGATACGCCGGTCGTCGATTAATCCGCGTCACTGCTTTCGCGTTCGACATCGAGCACGACTTTCCCAGCCGTGGCGGTGTCACGGGCGTGGGCGCGGATCGCAAACGGGATTGTCAGCAGATACGCGAGATCGATGAGGATCAGCGCGAACCACGTGCGTGTGACGAGCAGTGCGACGGTCGCTGCAACACCAAGCAGGATAAACATCGAATAGTCGGCGCTGAACGAAAGCCGCTTGAACGAGAATGTCGGCACACGCGAGAGCATGAGCGTGGCGATGCACGCCAGATAGATCGCGATGGCCTCGGGGTATTTTTCGATCGGTGCGATGTCGGCGAGTGAGATGAACATCGGCAGGAAGGCCAGCAATGCGCCCGCCGGAGCCGGGACACCGACGAAGAATTTTGCTCCGCCCGGTTGTGGCGGCCCTTCCCGGCTCATCACGTTGAAGCGCGCAAGGCGCAGCGCGCAGGTCACGACGTAGAGCAGCACGACAATCCAGCCGAAGGCCTTGAGTGCCTGGAGTGACCAGAGATAGAGGACGAGGCTCGGCACGACGCCAAAGTTCAGGAAGTCGGCGAGGCTGTCGAGCTCCGCGCCGACGGCACTCGATGATTTGAAGAGCCTTGCGATCCGCCCGTCGAGACCGTCGAGGATCGCGGCAATAAAGACCATCACGACGGCCCAGCCGAACTGGCGTTCAATGGCATAGAGGATCGCAAACAGCCCGGCGCAAATCGCCGTCACGGTCAGCATGTTCGGCGCGAGGAACCGCAACGGCAGACGGCGGGGCCGCGGTTCGGCGCGCTTGCGATCGGACATTGCCTGTGGACCTTGTTTCGGTGCTGCGACGTCGGCGCGCGGCCCTGCGAATGAGCGAATACTCAGTTTATCCGCTGACAAACGCTTCCATGCCGCGTGGCTGGTGGAAACGGCGCCATGCGTCCGACGTTTCGCTTCGTTCATACCAGAATACCGGGCAGGTGATCTCCCCAATCCATACGGCGACGAGGAGCACCGGTGCCTTCCCGGTTTTCAGGCGGTGCGGCATGCCGGACGGGATCACGACGGCGTCGCCCGTTGTGCGCGGGATCAGATCGCCATCAAGCCCCTTGCTGATCGCGACGTCTCCGGATGCGACGAAGTACAGTTCCTCGGCGAGATGGTCGTGGAGCGGGTAGTCGATCTCCGGCGCGAGGAGGAAATAGGTGGCGAGAAAACCTTCATGCTGGACGATGCCGGCGGGGCCGCAGACATGCGCGGCGAGCATACCCTCTGCGAGGTGGCGATCGGGGAGGTTCGGATAGCAGACGTACCAGTCCACGGCTGATGCAACCTTCGCGAGGGCATCACCGTAGGGCGTTGCGCCGTCGTGTATGGCGTCGAGCAGCGGTTGGAGATGCGCCAGCGCGGCGAGGTCTTGGGGTGGCCCGGGAGACTTTCCGAGCCTGGCTTTCAGAGCGCCATTGAGCGCGGAGATAAAGCGGGCAAGTTCAGGCTCGCTGGCCTGCTGTTCCGTCAAGGCATCGCGAACGGCCTTCAGGAAGCGATTGGCGGTGTTCTTCTTGCCCACGAGACAGCGGCCATCACGACGATGACATGGCTGCACTGCCGCGTCCGATAGCGGCCACGCCGGTCCTTGCCACCTCAACGAGCCCGAGCGGGCCCATCAGCGTCACGAACTGCTCGAGTTTGCTCGTGCGGCCTGTGATCTCAAAGACGAAGTGCTCCGTTGAGGCGTCAACGACAGAGGCGCGGAATGCCTCGGCCAGGCGCAACGCCTCGACGCGCTTGTCGCCTTTGCCTGCGACCTTCACCAGCGCGAGTTCGCGTTCCAGCGATGTGCCAGAGACCGTCAGGTCGTTGACGTAGTGCACCGGGACGAGCCGCTCGAGCTGCGCCTTGATCTGCTCGATCACCATCGGTGTGCCTTTGGTGATGACCGTGATGCGGGAGAGATGCGCTTCGTGCTCGGTCTCGGTCACAGTAAGGCTGTCGATGTTGTAGCCGCGGCCTGAGAACAGACCGATGACGCGGGCGAGCACGCCCGGCTCGTTGTCGACCAGCACGGAGAGGGTGTGCTGTTCCACAGCCTCACTGATCACCTGCCTGGGATAGTGGGAGGCGGGGCTGGGGAGAGCTTGGCTCGACATGGCGCGGTCAATCCGGGTTCGTTGAGAACGGGTCTGTGCAGTGCATAGCTTACGCCTTGCCGGCGGGGAAGAGGGCCGGCGGCGAAGAGGGCCGGCGGGGCAGAGGGCGCGCGGGGAAGGGCGGCAGCGAGGAAGGGGGCGCTGCCCGGCTGTCAGAGCACGCGGGTCGTGAAGCTCCCGGTCAGCACGGTCAGCAGGTTGCGCAAAGGTGACGCGTCCTCACCGGCGCTTTGCGTCAGGATGAACTCCGACATGAAGAGCACGATCATTGGCAGCATCGCGAGTTGGACGATCTTGACGGTCGTCGCCAGACGCTCGGCTTCGCGTGCGTTCAGATTGGCGCGCAGGATCGACAGGCCCAGCATCACGGAAATTGCTGTGTAGGTCACCACAAACACGAGGTCCGAAACCGTCGCGCGGTCATAGTCAACTTTCGGGATCGCGAGATAGAGCGCGATCGATGAAAGCAATGCCGTCACCTGGATCGCAACCACGGACTCCAGTCGCTGGGATGGGATGAACACGGACAGCCACGTGACCGCGAGGATCACGATCAGCGGAACGATGACCTGGAGATAATAGTCGGTCGCCTTGCGCTTCATGATCCAGGTGTAATTGAACTTGTCGAGCGGCAGGATCACCCGGTCGCCGGCGCGCGTACCGACGACGGAGATAATATCCTGGTCAGAGCCGACGTAAGCGCTCAGACTTTTCCAGCCATCGGTCTTGAAATCAGTTTTTCGCAGTCGCGTCGGCGGGGGCTGGATGAAGAACGGCTCGGTGGTTTTCGAAGGCTGGAACGAGATCGAGAAGCGCTGGCGATCGAATGGGTAATCGCCAAGTTCCGGATCGAACGTGAATTTTCCCGTGATCCGCCAGAGTTGCAGCCCCTGATTGTCTTCAGCGGCATAAATGCGGCGTGCGCTGATCACTGGCTCGTTGCTCAACGGTGAGCGGAAGGCATTTGTGAACTCGATGTCCGGGAGAGAGACTTTTCCGGTGGTGCGAAACGAGAGATAAAACTCCGCCATGAACGTCTTCTCGTTGCTGTCGACACGGAACAGGCGCACGACATCGACAGCGGTGTAGACGACGGGGACATCGAGCACATCGCCACTGCGCTGGACATACTGGCGCGGGGCGAGCGTGATGTCGGTTTCATCGCTGCGCTGGCGGATCAGGAGGGTTTGTTCGGCCACCGCGCGTGCGTCGGTGAACGACCAGTCCTGCCACCAGCCGCGAAAGATTTTCTCCCCGGCGCGATGTGCAGCGAGGCCGTTTGTGATCGCCTTTCTCAGATCCTCGACGCTCGTGTCGGGTGATGCCCCACGTGCAGCTTCCGCCATCAGCATCAGTGCATCACCGTGCTGCGCGCCGCGCCCGACAGCCCGACGGTTCTTGCGTTCCCTGACGTCGGTGATCGGCGTCGGGTCGATGAACTTGTTGCAGGATGTCGGCGCATTGGCACTGCGCAGATCGTCGAAGATCCACGGGTCGTTCGGGTTTTTCCAGATTCGCTGCTGAAGACGCTCGTTGTACACCTCCGGCACACCCTCTCGGCCCAACTCGAACATATCGGCGGGATAGCGCTCGCTGGCGAGCAGGCGTTTGATGCGTGAGACGCGGCCGAGCACGACAAAGCTTGGCGGTGGCGTCG
>JBCAXC010000052.1:0-9533 GCA_038534255.1 Pseudomonadota bacterium | reverse complement strand
TCTATTATGATCTCGATGGCTGGCGCGGATTTCGCCCCTATGTCGGTGGTGGGCTTGGTATGGCGATCTACCAGATCGCATCCAACCGTACGTCGACATATGTACGCTGTGACGCAACCGCGCCGGCGGCAGAAGATCCGATCACGAATCCAAACGGTGACCTGGCGAACTGTGACATCACGCAGGAAGACATCAATCGGGCTGGTGAGGACCGTAGCGAGAGTTCCACTGCGTTCGGTTGGGCAGTGTCAGCAACGGCTGGTGCCAGTTACGAAATCTCGACAGGCATGAAGCTCGATATGAACTACCGCCTGACTTACTCGGCCGCAAACGCTGTGGTCGCGGTTGGCGGAGTTGGCCAGAGCATCGACATTCAGGACAAGTTCGATCAGGAGCTGCGTTTCGGTGTTCGGTACGAACTCTACTAGAAGGGTTTCCCGGATCTGACGGTGACGGTCATCACCGCCAGGATCGATGGAACTCATCGACTGCAAAAGAGGCGGGCCCGCGCGGCCCGCCTTTTCTTTTGTCTCCGTTCCGCGGCACTGGAGGCATGCTGAAACGGCATCACAGACATCACGGTTGGCAAACGCCCAGACTTCCGATATCGCTCAACGCGGGACACGCCACCCCAACGTGGCGCGACTATCTGGAAGGATAGCGCATGAGCGAACAACTACGCCCGGCCACGCGGCCGGCGAACCCGCGTTTTTCATCCGGCCCCTGCGTCAAACGCCCCGGATGGTCTCCTGACATCTTCGATAGCTACGCTGACAGCCTCGGGCGATCGCATCGCGCGTCGCCTGCGAAAGATCTGCTGCGTAATGCGATCGAACGGACGCATGCGCTGCTCGCACTCCCGGATGACTATCGCGTGGGCATCATGCCGGCGTCAGACACCGGTGCGTTCGAGGCTGCGATGTGGTCGCTGCTGGGCGCGCGGGGAACCGACGTTCTGGCTTGGGAGAGTTTCGGGAAAGGCTGGGTGACGGACATCGTCAAACAGCTGCAGCCGGACGACGTGCGGGTGCTTGAGGCGGACTATGGTGCGCTGCCCGATCTCGCAAGCATCGACTTTGAGCGTGATGTCGTCTTCACGTGGAACGGCACAACCTCCGGCGTGCGTGTCCCTGATGGCGACTGGATTGCCGATGATCGCGCCGGGCTGACGCTTTGTGATGCGACATCGGCTGCGTTTGCACAGGACATTGACTGGGCGAAGATCGATTGCGCCACCTTTTCCTGGCAAAAAGTGCTCGGGGGCGAGGCGCAGCATGGCGTCATTGTTTTGAGCCCACGTGCTGTCGAGCGCCTCACGACTTATTCTCCACCGTGGCCGATGCCGAAGCTGTTTCGCCTGACGAAGGGCGGTGCGCTGATCGACGGGATCTTCACCGGCGCGACGATCAATACGCCCTCCATGCTCTGCGTGGCCGACTATCTGGATGCGCTGACGTGGGCGGAAGGTATTGGCGGTCGTATGGCGTTGCAGGCGCGCGCAGATGAGAGTGCCGGACACGTTGCTGACTGGGTTGCGACGCGCGACTGGGTCGACCATCTGGCGATCGCTCCAGAGACGCGCTCAAACACATCAGTCTGCTTGAAGATCGTTGACGGCGCTGTCACGTCCTTGGCTGCAGAGGCGCAGGCCGCGTTCTGCAAGCGCATGGTTTCGCTTCTCGCGGAGGAAAATGTCGCTTTTGACATCGGATGGTACCGCGACGCGCCGCCCGGCTTGCGGATCTGGTGTGGATCGACGGTCGCGCCTGGTGATATCGCGGCCCTGCTGCCATGGCTCGACTGGGCCTTCGCAAGCGTCCGCGCCGAGCAGCTTCAAACCTGAGTGCCGTGACGGGCGCGCTTGCGTGGCCCGACACATGAATTTTTTTCTCCCATTCGACGCCCTGAAAGGAGCCACACCGATGGCACCGTCCGTACTGATATCTGACAAACTCTCCGAAGCCGCCGTGCAGATCTTTCGGGATCGCGGGCTTGATGTGACGTTCGAGCCGGACCTCGGCAAGGACAAGGACGCCCTGTTGGCGGCGATTCCGAATTTCGATGGTCTGGCGATCCGCTCTGCGACGAAGGTGACGCCGAAGATCATCGATGCAGCGAGCAACCTCAAGGTGATTGGGCGCGCCGGCATCGGCGTCGACAACGTTGATATCAGCGCCGCCACAGCCCGTGGGATCATCGTGATGAACACGCCCTTCGGCAACGCGGTCACCACCGCGGAACATGCAATTTCGCTGACGCTGGCATTGGCGCGTCAGATCCCGCTGGCGAACCAGTCGACACAGGCCGGGAAGTGGGAAAAGTCGCGCTTCATGGGTGTCGAGATCACCGGCAAGACGCTTGGGCTGATTGGGTGTGGCAACATCGGGTCAATCGTTGCCGAGCGTGCCATTGGTTTGCGGATGAAGGTGATGGCCTACGACCCGTTCCTGTCGGCCGAGCGCGCGCTGGAGCTTGGCGTGGAAAAGGTCGAACTGGACGCACTGCTGGAGCGCGCGGACTTTATCTCTCTTCACACGCCACTCACCGACAAGACGCGCGGCATCCTGGATGCAACAGCACTCAACAAGACGAAGGCCGGTGTCCGGATCATCAACTGTGCCCGCGGCGGACTGATTGACGAGGTGGCGCTTGAGGCCGGTCTCAAGGCCGGGCACATCGCGGGCGCGGCGCTTGACGTGTTTGCCGAGGAACCCGCGACGGAGCACGCGCTTTTCGGCATGGAGAACGTCATCTGCACGCCGCACCTTGGCGCGGCGACGCGTGAGGCGCAGGAGAATGTCGCCATCCAGGTTGCGGAGCAAATCTCTGACTATCTGACGAGCGGCGCAGTTCAGAATGCGCTCAACATGCCGTCGATCACGGCTGAGGAAGCGCCGCGTCTCAAGCCGTTCGTCGCGCTCGCCGAACAGCTGGGTTCTTTCGCCGGGCAGCTCTCGCAGACCAGCGTGGCGAAAGTAACGATCGAGTATGCCGGTGATGTTGCGGAGATGAATACATCCGCCTTGTCATCGGCGGCGCTTGCCGGCTTGCTGCGCCCTCTGCTCGCGGAAGTGAACATGGTGTCCGCGCCCGCCATGGCGGAGTCGCGCGGTATCGCCGTGGATGAAACGCGGCAGACGAAGCGCGGTGTCTATGACAGCTACATCCGGCTGACGGTTGAGAGCGAAACACAGATGCGATCCGTTGCGGGGACCGTGTTTTCTGACGGACGGCCCCGGTTGATCCAGATCAAGGGCATCAACATGGAAGCTGAGCTCGGGTCGTCGATGCTCTACGTGACCAACGAGGACCGGCCGGGGTTCATCGGTGCGCTCGGTGGCCTGCTCGGAGAAGCGGACATCAACATTGCGACGTTCAATCTCGGGCGCGCGGATGCGGGCGGCGACGCGATCTGTCTTGCCGAGGTTGACGAGGTCATTCCGCAGCATCTGCTGAACAAGATCGAGGCATTGCCGCACGTCAAGCAGGCGCGGGCGCTGTCGTTTTGAAGTTTGCACGACGTGTTGCGTTTGGCGTGTGTGACTTGTGACGCCACAGAGTTCCATTACGTTTGGAGTTATCCACGAATCAGAACGTCGAGGGCTTTCATGCGCAGTCGTCCGTTTCTCAAGGTGTTGAGCGTTTTTGCACTGCTTGTCGGATTTGCGCTGCCCGCGGCGGCCGACGACCTCGACACGCCTTCGCGCGTGGTCGCGGCGACGGTCTACACACGGGCGGCAGAGGTGGTGCGAGAGGCGAACGTCTCGATCCCGGCCGGTGCTCACGCCGTGGTGCTTGGCGGATTGCCCGCAAATCTGCTCGCCGACACGATCCGCGTGGAAGGCGAGACGGATGGAACGCTCATCGTCGGGGCCGTGGACACGAAGCGGCAACTCGTACCGGAGGCGAGCAGCAAGACCCTGGAACGACAGCGGATCGAAAGACTTATCGAGGTGCTCGAGGATCGCTCTACTGCCGCGCGGGACGCGATTGCCGCAGCGCAAGCGCGCAAGTCTCTTGCTACCAATCTCGCAACCTTGCCGAGCCGCGCGCCCGGCGATGCGGCCTCCGGTCCGAGACGGTCACCGCAGGATTGGCAGGCACTCGGCGGGTTGATCGTCGCGGAGTTTAATGTGGCCGATGCGGCCATTCGCGAAGCCAATACCTCCCTGAGGACACTCGGCAAGAAGATCGAGGACCTCCGCCGACAGCTCGCAGGCATCGCGCCACAGCGCGTCTCACGCACGCAGGTGAAAATCAACGTGGATGCGGCGACCGATCTCACGGGCACGCTGACGATCCGCTATCAGGTCGCCGATGCGGGATGGTCGCCGATCTATGAAGCGCGGCTTGATGCTGGCAATGCGCAGAACGGACCGAAACTCTCGCTCATGCGGCGTGCCAGCGTCTACCAGTCGACGGGAGAGACGTGGGAGGATATTCCGTTGGTGCTTTCAACGACGCGACCCGGGCGCGGCACGGCGATGCCGCGGGTCGATACGTTGCGCGCCGAGTTTCGCCCGAAGCTGAGCAAGACCCGACGATCCGGCGGCCTCATGAGTCTGGAGAGCGCGCAAGACGCCGTGGTGCAGCCCGAACCGGCAGCCGCGCCTCCTGCCAAACCGCGCAGCGCTGGCCTGCGCAAAGCGGTGACGCGGCGCCAGGCGGCGGTTGTCGATGGCGCGTTTCAGACGAACTATATGCTGAGTGGACGGCATACGGTCGCCAGCGACGATGGCGCCAAGGCCGTCGATATCGATACGCTCACCTTCCAGCCAAAGCTGCGCGTACGCATCGCGCCCCGCAAACGGGCAGCGGCCTTTCTGCATGCGGATATCACGCTTGGTGAGACGCAACGCCTGCTGCCGGGGGCCGTCTCGCTGTTTCGTGACGGCGTCTTTGTCGGGCGGGGCCGGTTGCCGGTGCTCGTCTCGGGTGAAACGCACGAGCTTGGTTTTGGCGAAGATGACCGGGTGCGCGTGACGCGGGCGACGCTCTCCGAGCAAACCGGGGAGAGTGGCATTCTTTCCACCACCAAGACCGACACGCGGCGCTATCGCACCACGATCACCAATGCGCATGTCCGGCCTGTGTCGATCCGCGTTTTCGACCAGTTGCCCGTTGCTGCCGATGACGCGATCGAAGTCACCCTTGCCTCGGATACGACCTCGCCAACGGAGCGTGACCACGAGGACAAGCCCGGTATTCTGGTCTGGGATTTTAATCTCCCACCGGGAGCCGAGCGCGTGATCAACTTTGGCTATGACATGGCGTGGCCGGATGGTCGGGCGTTGCGGCTGCGCGAGGTGCGAACAAAGCGCGTGAGAAAGAGGTGAGTTTCGTCTCCGACATTCGATCAACGCATGACGAACGGATCGGGTATCACGTCATCGCTGGTACGTATCCAGACGGTCTTTGTCCGGGTGTAATCGAGGATGCTTTCGGCGCCGCTTTCGCGCCCATAGCCGGACATGCCGAAGCCGCCGAACGGGGCGACGGGTGAGACAGCCCGATAAGTGTTGACCCAGACGATACCGGCGCGGATGCGCTGGATCATACGGTGGGCTCGCGTCAGGTTTTGCGTGAACACGCCGGATGCGAGGCCAAACGGTGTGTCGTTCGCGAGCGCCACTGCTTCGTCTTCGCTGTCGAATGTCAGTACGCTCAGCACGGGGCCAAACAGCTCCTCCGCTGCGCTTGCAATCGCGTTGGACGGACAATCGAGGATGGTTGGCGCGTAGTAGAAACCGTCGTCGAACCCTTCGGGTCTTTTTCCTCCGGTGATGAGCGTTGCGCCAGCCGCGATACTCTCGCTCACCACGCGCTCGATCTTGTCGCGCTGTGCTTGTGTGCAAAGCGGGCCGACTTCCGTCGCCATGTCATCCGGGCTGCCGATGATGATCGCCTCGGCCTTTGCCTTCAGTTTTCGGAGGAGGCTGTCACGGACACCGCGTTGGACGATCAGCCGTGAGCCTGCAACGCAACTCTGCCCCGTCGCACCGAAAATACCCGCAACAATCGAGTTAGCGACGCTTTCCACGTCTACGTCGTCGAATACGAGAACCGGGGATTTTCCTCCAAGCTCCAGCGTTGTGACTGCGAGATTGCGCGCGGTGTTGGCCACCACATGTCGCGCCGTCTCAGGCCCACCGGTGAAGGCGACGCGCGCAACGTCAGGGTGAGATGTCAGCGCCGCGCCACACGGATCGCCAAAGCCGGTCAAAACGCTGACGACACCTGCAGGAAATCCCGCCTCACTGATCAGCCGCGCGAGATGCAGCAGGGGCGCGGGCCCGTCTTCCGACGCTTTCAGGATGACCGGACAACCGGCGGCGAGCGCTGGACCGAGTTTGACAGCGGCGAGGAAAATCTGACTGTTCCAAGGAACAATCGCAGCAACCACGCCAATCGGCTCACGGCGCAAGTAGGTCTCCATGTCCGGTTTGTCGATCGGGAGATGCGCGCCCTGCACCTTGTCCGCCAGCCCGGCGAAATAGCGGAAAAATTCTGCGGCGTAGCCGACCTGCGCCGTCGTCTCGCGAATGATCTTGCCGGTGTCTGCCGTCTCGAGGCGGGCGAGTTCGCCTGCATGCTCGGCGACGAGGTCTGCGAGACGATAGAGGAGTTTCCCTCGGGCTGTGGCGGTCAGCCCACCCCATGTCGGATCGTCCAGCATGCGCTGCGCCGCGGCGACTGCGCGCTCGACATCGTCAGCATTTGCTGCAGGCATCTTCGCCCAAGGGCGCTCGGTGGCCGGATCTATGCTCTCAAAACTTTCCGCACCATCTTCAAACTCGCCATCGATGTAATTCTGAAAGGTTTCCATTTTTCTCTCTCACGCGAGGCCGTTGAGTTGGATGGGGAGACACGGGCGTCGTTCGATAGCGCGTCAGTGAAACGCTGGCAGGACGTGGTCGATGAACAGCTGCAGGTTGCGCTTGCGATTTTCGAAGGTCATGCCCGCGTCAAGCCAGACCGCATATTCATCAAAGCCCTGATCCTCGCAGCGTTTCAGGCGATCTATGACATCGCGCGGTTTACCGACGACATGATTGCTGCGCATTTTTTCCGGTGCGTACATCTCCATCTCGCTCACTTCCTCGTCGCTGAGCGGCAGGAGATTGGCCATCTCGATCGGGCGCTGGTTTTTGAACCACGTGCCGAAGTAGGCGTAGAACCGCGACAGGTCGCTGGCGATGCGCTCGAGCTCCTCTTCGCTTTCGCCGACGGCGGTATGGCGGAGCAACATGAGCTTTGGTCGCTTTACATCTGCGTTTGCAGCGCAGGCGTCGTTGAATTTCTGAACAAGCGCATCGACCTCGTCATCGCCGAGCCAGAGCGGGGTGACCTGGACGTTGCAGCCATTGTCGACGGCGAACTGGTGTGAGTTCGGGTCACGCGCTGCGACCCAGATCGGCGGATGGGGCTGTTGAAGCGGCAACGGCGATGCGGTGGACTTCGGGAATTTCCACGCGTCTCCGTCATGCTCATAGTCGCCCTCCCACAGACCTCGGAGCGCCGGGATGATCTCGCGGAGCCGTTGTCCGGCGCCCCACGCGTCGAGGCCGGGCGTCAATCGCTCATACTCGAAGCTGTAGGCACCTCGCGCGATTCCGATCTCAAGGCGGCCTTCGGTCATGATGTCCGCCATTGCGATCTCGCCGGCGAGGCGCAGCGGATGCCAGAAGGGGGCGGCGATGGTCCCTGTGCCGAGGCGGGCGTGCTTCGTGCGTCGCGCCAGATCAACCAGGACCGTCAGCGGGTTGGGCGCAATCGTGAAATCCATCCCGTGATGCTCGCCCGTCCAGATCGTGTGGAACCCTGCCTCGTCTGCGATCTCGCAAAGAGAGATGAATTCGTCATAGAGCTGCGCGTGCGGGATGCCCGGCTGCAGACGCTCCATGTGCGCGAAAAGCGAGATCTTCATTTTTCTCTTTCTCCCGTTGTCGATCGTGACTGTTCGGCCGGCGTGTGAACAACACCGTCGTGCTGATCACCGACGTAGATGCCGAAACTCTCCGTTGTGCGTTCACGGATGTAGCGTGAGAGCATGTCGCGGTCCGCGGGCGAGGCGAGCGTCGCGACGTCGATCTCATCGAACGGAACGAACGTTGCGCTCGGGTCATGCGGCGTGTCGCCCGCGTAAGTGATCCGATAGAAAACGCTCAGATGTTCATTCTCACGGTCCTCGAACACGGCGAACAGGAGGCTCGGGTCGACGTCGATCCCCAACTTTGCGAGACGGGCGCGCAGCGAGGCCGGGTTGCCCTTTGGCCCGAGGTCGGACGCCGTCGGCAGCGTGCTCTGCCCGTCGTCATCGGTGAGGAGGAGGACGGCGGCTTCACGCTCGATGATCGCGCCAACCCGCGTTGCGCGCGCGCCCAACGTCTCCGCGTCGATCCCGAAGGTGACGTAGGCACCGCGGCAGTACCCGAGCGGCTGTGCGTGTTCGCTGTTGCTATTCGACTCAAATCCGACGACGCGACCGATCAGGATGGCATGGTCACCGGCATCCACCTGCTCGTGCATCGTGCAATCTAGCCAGGCGGCTGTGCCTGCAAGGAGGGGATTGCCTGCCGGCCCGGGCGTCCAGTCCACATGCGCGAACCGATCCTCGCTCGGACCTGCGAATACACCGGAAACGTCGCGCTGTGCTTCGGCGAGAATGTTGACGGCATAGCCTTTTGCGTTCCGGAAGGCGTTGAAGCTTGCGCCCGACTTGCCGATGCAGACGAGGACGAGCGGGGGATCAAGCGATACGGATGTGAAAGAGTTGGCGGTGAACCCGCGCGGGGTGCCCTCAGTGTCGAGCGTTGTGACCACTGTGACCCCTGTGACAAACGCTCCAAGAGCGCGGCGCAATTCCATGAGGTCGAGGGTGCTCATTGGGCTGGTGCCGCCGTAGGTTCATTGTGCGCTGCGGAGATAAAAGCTTCCAAAGCCGGTGTGACGCGCTCAGGTTGCACAAGGCTCATCATGTGGCGTGTGCCCTCGACGACACTGCACTGCCCCGCTGGCGCGGCGTTTGCCATCGCTTGTGACATCGCGGGCGTGGAGTTTGGATCGTCGGCGCCGGTCATGAAGAGTGCGGGGCACTCCAGAGCACCCAGACGGTCGGCGTAGGCGTCGTCGCTGGTCGCGAAGAGGCGATAGATCAAGCCGTACTGCGCCGGGTCGTTCGCTGCGAGTTGCTGGCGCAGCATGTCGATCAGTTCGTCGTGCTCAGGGTCCGGCGAATCGCCGAACCAGCGGTCGATCGTGGCGTTGATGCCATTGTCCTCACTTTCGATATTGGCGCTAGACAGGATCTGGTCGGCGCGTTCCTCGGCGGCGCGACGAGCCTTTTCGGGGCGATCGTAGACGCTGTTGAGGGCGGTGAGCGAGTGCGTCGCCTCAGGGTGCGCCAGTGCAAAACCTATTGCGATCAACCCGCCCATCGAGTGCCCGACGACATGCGCAACCGATACCCCGAGGTCGTGCAGCAACCCGTGCGCTTGATCCACCAGATCTTCGAGTGTCACATCGTCTTCCGG
>JBCAXC010000051.1:0-9557 GCA_038534255.1 Pseudomonadota bacterium | reverse complement strand
CGGTCGCAAGCGGCGATCTCACGCTGATGGAAGTGGTCATCCCGACAAATGCCCGCATCGAGGGTCGCACCGCATTACAGATGCGCATCCTCAACCGCTACGGTGTCACCGTGTTGGGTGTCTCGCGCTCCGGTAAGCCGATCCAGCAGCGCGTGCGAAAGCTCACCATCGAGGCGGGTGACATTTTGCTCCTCCTCGGGCCGAGCGAACGCCTGCCAGAGATCGCGGAGTGGATTGGCGGCCTTCCGCTCGCCGAGCGCGGGCTGCAGGTCATCAATCGCCGGATGGCACTGCTCGCTTGCGCGATCTTCGGCTCAGCGATCCTCGCCGCGAGCACGGGCCTACTTTATCTCCCCGTCGCGCTCGCGGCAGCCTGCGTTGCGATGGTGCTGCTCAATATCGTGCCGCTGCGTGAACTCTACACGACGATCGAGTGGCCGGTCATCGTGCTGCTCGGTTCGATGATCCCGATCGGTGCGGCGCTTGAAGCGTCAGGCGGGACTGCGCTGCTGGCGCAAGGCATCGTCGATGTCGCGTTCGGTGCGCCGGCGTGGGTCGTACTCACCCTGCTCATGGTCGTGACGATGACGCTTTCCGATGTGCTGAACAACACGGCGACGACCGTCATCGCCGCACCGATCGCCGTCGACATCGCGACGAAACTCGGCGTCAGCGCAGACCCGTTTTTGATGGCTGTCGCGATCGCCGCCTCATGCGCGTTCCTGACGCCGATCGGCCACAAGAACAACACGCTGATTATGGGCCCGGGCGGCTACCGCTTCGGCGACTATTGGCGCATGGGCCTGCCACTCGAGATCATCGTCATCGCCGTCGCGATCCCGATGATCTTGATCGTATGGCCGTTCTAAGACGCGTCCAATTCAACAGAAGTGGCCGTAGCGATCACACTGCCGCTCAATGAAAGGCTTGCGCGGTTCGTGCGTGCGATGCGTAGCCTTCCGCTTTTGCGCCACCGTGACCTTGGACGTCGCCTTTTTACTCCGCACCGCATCGCCGCAGAAGTTCGAGTAACGGTCGCATTGACGATCAATGGTCACCGTCGCCGCATGTGTCGGCGCAGCAAGTGATGCTGCCAGCAGAACCGAGGCCACCGCCGCGGCTGAGATCGAGAGTTTCGGCATGTTCCTTCTCCTTTTCTAACAATGGACGTTGGGCCTTACGGAGTGGAACGTCCAGAAGTGTTTGCGAACACGTCCCGCCAATCCAGTCCGTCGACAGTCGCGCCGCGTGGATGATACTCACAACCCACCCATCCATCATACCCGAGTTCATCCAGCGTCTTGAAGATACGCGAAAAGTTGATCTCGCCGGTGCCGGGTTCATGCCGCTCCGGCACGTCCGCGATCTGCACATGACCGATCACCGGTATCAGTGCCTCCAGCCCCCGCACGATATCTCCGCACAACACCTGCCGGTGATAGACGTCGAACTGCAGCCGCACATTCGCCAGCGCGAGCGCATTGATCGTCTCTGCGGCGAGGGCGAAGTCGGACAGCATGAAGCCCGGAATATCCCGACGATTGATCGGCTCAATCAAAACCTCAAGGTCGTGCGGCGCGAAAACTTCCGCCGCCAGCGCGATATTGTCCCGGTAACGTGCGAGGTTCTCCGCGGTCGGATTGCAGAGCCCCGGCATCACGTGAAACTTGGTGCATCGCGTCGCGGCAGCAATCTCCGGCACGCGCGCAATCGCCTCGCGAAAGTCCGCCTCGCGGCCAGTGAGCGCCGCCAACCCGCGTTCCCCCGCGGCCCAGTCCCCATGCGGCGAATTCATCAGCGCCATCGTCAACCCGTTGCGCGTCAGCGCGGCCTCAAGCGCTTCGGGTTTCTCGTCATAGAAGTAGATGCACTCAACCGCCTCGAACCCGGCATCCGCCGCCGCAGCAAAGCGATCGAGGAATGCGTGCTCGGTAAAGAGCATCGTGATGTTGGCCGCGAGCTTCAACATCGCTCAGGCCTCGCCATCCGGCAGCGCGATGCCTGAGAGCATCGCATAGACGCGTGCGACCGACGCATCGTCATCGCCCGTCATCCCGGCAGCCGCCGCCATCGTGAACATCTGCAACGCCGTGTTTGCCATCGGCAGCGGGAAGGACGCGTCACGCGCGGTGTCGCTGACGATCCCGAGATCTTTTGTAAATATGCCGACCGCACTCTTCGGTGAATAATCTCCCTCCAGAATGTGCGGCACCCGGTTCTCGAACATCCACGAGTTCCCGGCCGCATGGGTGATGACTTCGTAGACCTGATCGGCGTTAAGCCCCATCCGGACGGCAAACGCCATCGCTTCGCATGCCGCCGCGATGTGCACACCTGCCAGCAGCTGGTTGATCATCTTCATAGTCGCCCCGGCGCCGGCCTGATCGCCGAGGCGATAGGTTTTTTCTCCCATCGCATCGAGAGCAAATCGTGCGGCGTCGAACGCCGCGTCCGTCCCGGACGCCATGAACGTCAGAGCGCCTTCCGCCGCCTTTGCAGGTCCTCCACTCATCGGCGCATCGAGATAGAGCACGTCGCGGGCGCCAAGCATCTCGGCGAAACGGCGCGGCTGATCGGGCGGCATTGTTGAGCATCCGACGAACACGCTCCCCGGCAGCATCACGTCAGCGATACCGGTCTCATTGCCGTCGCCGCCACCGAAAAGAATGTCCTCGGTCTGGCGCGCATTCACGACCACCGCGAACACGCAGCGCGCGCCATCCACCGCCGTGCGAGGCGAGGCCGCCACAGTGCCACCCGCAGCAGCAAAAGCGTCAGACGTCGCCGCGCCGGGATCATACCCCACCACATCCAAACCGGCCGCAAGCGCCGAGCGCGCCATACCTCCTCCCATCGACCCGAGGCCGAGAATGGCGATTTTTTCGCGCGACATGCCCTCTCCATGTTCT
This sequence comes from Pseudomonadota bacterium, assembly GCA_038534255.1. GTDB lineage: Bacteria > Pseudomonadota > Alphaproteobacteria > Rhizobiales > CALHAX01 > CALHAX01. Next base: position 6,648 of record JBCAXC010000051.1, on the reverse strand, counting down.
GACGCCGACACGAACGCCGACGCTATTGTGTGTCCGTGATCGACGCGTTGGCCGGCGCCAACCATACGCGCGCGCAGGTGCCTTCGCCGGGCGCAGAGGTCAACTCCAGCGATCCGCCCTGCGCCTCGACGAGCGTCTTGACGAGCGGCAGACCGAGCCCCGTGCCGATCCCGGCATCGCCGGAAAGCTCGGCACGCCCGCTAGTCCACGGCGTCAGCGCCTCGGCAATCTCCTCGTCCGTCATCCCGATGCCCGTGTCGCGGATGTCGATGATCATCATCGCATTGCGCTCCGCCTCGTCGGTAGAAGCGGTGCGTGCGGAGACAAAGACATGACCACCCGCGCGGGTGAACTTCAGCGCATTGGTGATCAAATTGCTGACGATCTGACGAAGCGCGCGGGGGTCGGCCCAAACGTTGCCGAGCGATTGCGGAAACCCGGTCACGACGCTGACCCCGGCAGAGGAAATCTGCGGCTCGAGCAGCGCAAGTGTGCGTGTCAGGTGCGCAGCCAGAGCAAACGCCTCGCAGTGCATCTCGACATGTCCGGCACGCACCCGCGATGCATCGAGCAGGTCATTGATCAGCCCCAGCGCATGGCGCGCGCTCTCCAGGATGTCCCCGGCGTATTCGCGGTAGCGCGGATGCCCGATCGCACCCAGCTGCTCGCGCTGCATCATCTCCGCAAACCCGATGATGGAGTTCAGCGGCGTGCGCAGTTCGTGATGCAGGTTGTCGAGTTTCTGCGGCGTGGATGCCACGTCGCTGGATACTGCGCCTTGAGACTGTCTCGCAGAGACCGGCGCCTCGCGTACATGATCAGCCCGATCCGTCGAGGGCACGTCAGTGTCGACCGTGTCGCCGGGCCATGACTTGCGTTCTGTCGTTTCCGATACGCTCGATGACCCGACTGCCCGCCGCCCGACCAGCATCCGGGCAATTTCATCCATCGCAAACTGATCGTCTTCGTTCGGCGCAGGGAGCACATTGTGCCCGTCCGTGACCGTAACACCGCCCGCATGCCCGTTCAAAAATCCAGGAACCTGCAGTGCACCACCGTTCGCCATTCGGGGCGCGTCGGGTGCCTCAATTGGTTGGAACTCCGCCACCGGCAACCGCGGCAGATGGGCCATCCGCCCGTTCGCGCCATTGACGTGAGCGACGCTGCCTTCAGCGTCGACAGCTGATTGCGAACCGACATCGCCCCGTGCCCGCAGCTCGCGCGGCATCCACGCCAACAACAAACCGTGCCCACCGTCGCCAAGATCAACTGGCAAACATCGGCACGCAATGGTCTGCGCCCCGCGCGGCGTCCAGAACGTGAGTGACTGCAACACGCCGTCATTCGGCAGCGCCCGCCGGGTGAGCGTGCGCAATCGCTCCATCGCCGGCATCGCCCGGTCCAACCGTGAAGACCTCAGCGAGGCCAGACCGAGCGCGCCCCACTGTGCCAGCCCCTCTGCATTTGCCCACGAAAACCCCTCGAGATCGGTGTCCCAGAGCAACAGCGCTCCATCACTTCCGGCAAGTCCGGCGTCCGCGACACACACGGGCACGCCCGTCGTACGCGCTTCCGCGTCATCGCCAGCGGCCCCCGCTACCAAGGGTCCGCCGGGCCCACCTGGTCCCCCCACTCTCGATGTGTCACGTGACGTCATGGTCGTGCGCTCATCCCGAGCGTCCTCTGCCGCGCCGTCGGCATGCCCCACCGGCGACAGGAGCGGCGTTCGCACACCCGACCTCCCATATGCAACCTTAGCAGATCCGCGCGTGCACACCCGAGTTGTGACGCGCGGGCGCAACAAAGTCTGTTGCGACATCCCATAAGCGTAAATGCCCTCAACCACTGGACCAATCACCTGCCGTGGGCCAAGATTTCGCAAATCAGGTTTCGCGAAGCGGCCGTCGCGACGCGGAACCTGCGGCAAACGGAGGAGATCACTGGTGTCTGACAAGCCTGATTTTGAAATCCCGCAAAGCATGCGGGACATCGCCGAGCGCAACATTGAGCAGGCGCGTGAAGCCTATGAGCGCTTTATGGACATGACCAAGAAGGCGCAGGCCATGACGCCCAACGCCGCCGGCCCGCTTGGCGCACCAACCGATCGCCTGCAGCGCAAGGCACTGGATTTTGCAGAAGAGAACATGGAGGCGAGCTTCAGCTTTGCATCCGAGCTGGCGCAGGCCTCCGACATGACCGAGGCCCTGCGCCTGCAGCAGGACTTCGCCAACGCTCAAATGCAAGCCTACATCTCGCAGACGCAAGAGATGACGCAGGCCATGACGAGCCTCGCCACGCGCGCCGGCGACGAAGTCGAGAAAACCGTCAGCAAGGCAACCGGCAAGAAGAAGACGTCGCGCAAGAAGTAAGGGTGGCCACCGCACGCACTGTCACCTGCCAGGCAATCGAGAGCTGTCGCCAAAAAGGCGCAGCTCTCCGGCCAGCAGCGATGTTCCGCGCCGATCAGCACCCTCACCGCACCACTTGACCTCGCCCGGCTTTCGCATGACAACGCGCGCACGTGCGGTCCGACACCAGCAGCGCCACCTCCCGTGGCCGCCCCACCGCATCTGACATTGGTCAGCCGCCTTAGCTCAGTCGGTTAGAGCGCTAGATTGTGGATCTAGAGGTCCCCCGTTCGAACCGGGGAGGCGGTACCAATTAAATCAACGACTTAGCCACGAATGATCGGTATGCGTTGTAACCGTGGTGACCGGCCTCATCCACGCGCAACACGCAACCCTGCCGCCGTCGCGCGTGCGAGCGCGTCGGCGACATCCTGAGCCCTGACGGTGAAGTCGTTCGGCAGACTGCGTGGATCGGTAAGGCCCAGGACATCCTTCGCATCGCGGGCCCACGCATGGCCTCGCTTTGAAACGGCGACGAGCCAGTTGGGAGCTTCGGGAGGCACAGGACTGTCGTCGCTATAAAGCCTGAGGTCGACGTGGCCTCTGCCGCCGCCCGCTCTAGGCAGACCCCTGGCGATCACTTGCCCGAGCACGACCGCGCGTTCCGCGACCAGATCAAACTTCGCCCACGCGATGATCTCCGGATCCGGCGGCGTGTCGCTCTATCGTATATGAAGCCGCAAGTAGTGTGTCACATAGTCCTTGGCATGACGCAGCATCTCGCGCGGCACCGCAATGCCCGCGGTACGCAGTTTCTGCTGCGCGAAGCATTCTGCTTCATACTCCCGCCGGTATTGCTTTTGCGCCTGATCCGGATTTCGCCGACGGTCATTGGGACAATGCAGCAGCCAATGACCGAGCTCGTGCGCGAGGACATAGAGTTTGACGCGGCTTGTGGTTGGCCACGGCGCCAACAGCTTGCGCTGACCGTTTTCATACCAGACGCGACCATGCAGCCACGTTGCAATCTCATGCGGTCGGGCCAGACCGGCCTCGCGCAGCAAGACCTCACCAAGACGCACAAGTTGCGTGCGCGCGACCCGGCTGGCGGGGCGTTTCCCGGTGCGTGGACTCTGACGCGTGAGCCAGTGTTCTCTGGCTGCTTCCAGTGTCTGGAACGTTTGCATTATTCCAAAGTAACTCAACGATCGGGTCAGATGGAGGCGACGGTTCAAGAGAGAAGGTCAACGTCCCATTCCGCTCAACCCATCCCGCCAAGCCGTACTCCGCGCGTTCAACGCTCTCCCGATTTCTCTCCTCGTCATCGCCGCGCGAAGTTCACGAGCAATTCACACCCCCCTTGTCGCCAACGCGCCGCCCAGCCATCATGAGCCGGACCGTCACTCGAGCGCTGCGCTCTCCAATGAAACTCACCGACGAAGCGGAAGCCATCGAGGCGGATGAGATGCCTTCCGGCGAACGTGTGCAGCGATCGCGGAGCGTCATCACTTCGTGATGTGAACTGGACTACAAACGCGTGGCAACGACCTGAATAGGAGAGACCCCATGAAGACCTTCCTCGGCCTGCTCGCAGCGGCGGCCATGATGCTCAGCGCGCCGGTTGGCGCCCATGCCGCAGAGTGTCCCCGCGGCACCCTCGACAAACAGTATTGCGATCGCGACAACAATCAGGTCGCCGATCTTCCACTCGACGAGTCGAAATGGGTCGACCCGTCAACGATCATCTTCTCCTATACGCCCGTCGAAGACCCGGCCGTGTACGCCAAAGTCTGGGACGGCTTCGTCAAGCACATGTCCGAAGTGACTGGCAAACGGGTCGTGTTTTTCCCCGTGCAGTCCTACGCGGCTCAATACGAAGCCATGCGTTCCGGCCGTCTGCACATCGCGGGTGTGAACACCGGCGGCAACCCCGTTGCGGTTTCTTGCGCCGGTATGGTGCCGTTCGCGATGATGGCAGCGAAGGACGGCTCGTTCGGCTACGAGATGGAAATTATCGTCCCTGCCGACAGCCCGATCCAGGCGCCCGCAGACCTCAAGGGCAAGACACTGGCGTTCACCTCACCCACGTCCAACTCGGGCTTCAAGGCACCGTCCGCAATCCTGAAGAGCAGCTTCGCTCTCGAAGCCGAGAAGGACTTCAAGACGACCTTCTCCGGCAAGCACGACAACTCGATCCTCGGTGTCGCCAACAAGGACTATGAAGCAGCGGCAGTTGCCAATTCAGTGCTCAAGCGGATGATTAATCGCAAGGCCGTTGATCCGGCGACCATCCGCTCGATCTACAAGTCGCAAACTTTCCCAACGACCGGATATGGCCACGCTCACAACCTCCACCCGGCGGTGGCGGCGAAGATCAAACAAGCGTTCTTCACCTTCGACTGGGAAGGTTCTGACCTCCAGAAAGAGTTCAAGAAAGAAGGCCGCTTCGTCGCTATCAACCACAAGAGTGACTGGGCCGTCATCCGCCAGATCGACTCTGCCAACGGCGTAACTTACGACTGCAAGTAAGCTCGGCAGGTCTGCGACACCTGACAACAGAGCGTGCGGCGCTGACGTGCCGCGCGCCATATTTCCTCCGCTGACGTGCGTCAGCTGAATCTTGGAAGATGAATTGCGATGCTGCGCCTCGATGGCCTGACGAAACGCTATGCCACGGGCGACCTCGCGCTTAACGCGGTCGACATGGAGATCGCAGACGGACAGGTGATCGCACTGATCGGGCCGTCTGGCGCTGGCAAGTCCACACTGATCCGTTGCGTCAACCGGCTTGTCGAGCCAACATCCGGCAACGTTACGCTCAACGGCAAGGCCATCACCGGCCTGTCACAGCGCGCGCTCCGCCAGTCTCGTCGCCGCATGGGCATGATCTTCCAGGAATACGCGCTGGTCGAGCGCCTCACCGTCATGGAGAATGTGCTGTCCGGACGTCTCGGCTACGTCGGATTTTGCGCGAGTTGGTTTCGCAAGTTCCCGAAGTCGGACATCCGCGAGGCCTTTCGACTGCTGGACCGCGTTGGTCTCCTGGCGATGGCGGACAAGCGCGCCGATGCGCTCTCCGGTGGGCAGCGCCAGCGTGTCGGCATCGCCCGCGCACTCATCCAGGACCCGGAGCTTTTGCTCGTCGACGAACCGACGGCGAGCCTTGACCCGAAGACGTCGCGCCAGATCATGCGCCTCATCAGTGAGCTTTGCCGGGAACGCGGCCTCACCGCCATCATCAACATTCATGACGTGATGCTCGCGCAGATGTTCGCGGAGCGGATCGTTGGCCTGCGGCTCGGAGAGATCGTCTATGACGGTCCGCCGACCGGTCTCACACCCGCGGTGCTGACGGAGATTTATGGCGAAGAAGACTGGGAAGCGACGATCGAGACGGTCGATGATGCGGAAGACGACGCCGATATCGACATCACCATTGATGGCAGCCCCGAACCTGTTGTCGAGGGGGCCGCGGCACGATGAGCCCGTCGGCGAGTGCACCCACCTATCCCGGCACCTGGCGCAAGCCCCCGCTGGTCTCTTCTCCCCTGCTGCGCTGGTCTCTCTGGCTCGGGTTCGGCATTTATCTCGCCTTTGCGTTCGGCACGCTGGATGTCAATTGGGCGCGCGTCGCTGAGGGCATCCCGAGAGGACAGCGGTTCATCGCTGCATTTTTTCCTCCTGATTTCGTCAGCCGCTGGGACTCGATCATTGAAGGTATTCTCGAGAGCATCTGGATGACGATCATCGCGACCGTCGCGGGCATTGCGTTGTCGGTTCCGGTCGGCCTTGGGGCGGCGCGCAACTTGGCGCCGATGCCGATCTATCTCTTCTGCCGGGCAATCGTCGCACTCTCACGCACGTTTCCGGAAATCATCCTGGCGATATTTGCGGTGAAACTTTTCGGCTTTGGTCCGTTTGCCGGATTTCTCGCGCTCTCGATCGCGACCATCGGTTTCTTTGCCAAGTTGCTGGCCGAAGATATCGAGAACATGGATCGCAGCCAGGCCGAGGCGGTGAAGGCAACCGGTGCGAGCTGGTTTCAGTGGATCAACTATGCGGTCCAGCCGCAGGTCATGCCCCGCATGATTGGCCTGTCGATGTACCGGCTCGATATCAACTTTCGCGAGTCGGCCGTGGTCGGCATTGTCGGTGGTGGCGGCATCGGCGCGACACTTCTCACTGCGTTCGATCGCTATGAGTTCGACAGCGCGGCGGCAATCCTCCTGATCATCATCGGCATCGTCATGGCGCTCGAATATCTCTCTGGATACCTGCGAAGGTGGGTCCAGTAATGCCG
>JBCAXC010000050.1:0-9752 GCA_038534255.1 Pseudomonadota bacterium | reverse complement strand
ATCGAGGCCGTAGAGTGGCACGATGACGCCCTGACCGCGATCGACGCCTGCGCGCAGGCAAAGGCAAAGGCAAAGGCCGGGGCCGGGGCCGATACTGACACACTGAGCTTTGCCGGGCGGACAGACGCCCCTGCTCAAGTCACCGCACTCGATGAACACGCAGCAAAATCCCGCCTCAGCGACACAGGCATTCCGCTTCCGGCCGGCCAACTCTGCACCTCAGCTCGCGATGCCTGTAGCTTCCGCAAGGAGAGCGGATCACCGATCGTTCTGAAAGCTGTCGGCGCGAACATCCTGCACAAGACAGAGATCGGCGGGGTGCAGCTCAATCTCACAACCGACGACGAGGTGACAGCGGCCTACAACGCCATCAAACATCTCGGCGATGGCGTGCTTGCCGAGAAGATGGCGCCACCCCCCATCGCAGAACTCATCGTTGGAGTCCGCCGGGACCCGATTGTCGGCTTCTACCTGCTGCTTGGCTCAGGCGGCGTTACCGCCGAGTTGATCCGCGACACCGCTATCCTCCTGCCGCCCGCGTCCCCGGACATGATCCGCAAAGCTCTTCTCGGGCTGAAACTCGCACCGCTGATGACTGGCTACCGTGGACGCCCGGTCGGCGATCTCGACGCGACCGTCACCGCAATCATCGCGATCCAGACGCAAGCGCTTGCGCTCGGTCCGGACCTTGAGGAGCTTGAAATCAATCCGCTGCTGGTTCACGCAAATGGCGAGGGCGCGACGGCCGTCGATGTGCTGATGCGCGTGCAAACACCGACCACAAATGCAGACAGGCACACCCCATGACTGACACTCCCTTCCAGGTCGAGCGCCGCGGCGCCGTCTTCGAGTTCACCCTCTCGCGCGGCAAAGCCAATGCCATCGACGCCGCAACAAGCAAGCTGATGGGCAATGCGTTTGCTGACTTCCGCGACGATCCCGAGATGCGTGTCGCGATCATAACGGGTGCCGGAGAAAAATTCTTCTGCCCCGGATGGGATCTGAAATCAGCGGCCGAAGGCGAGGCACCGGACAGCGACTACGGCGTCGGCGGGTTTGCCGGGCTGCAGGAGCTCCCTGATCTCAACAAGCCGGTCATCGCAGCAGTCAACGGAATTTGCTGTGGCGGCGGATTGGAGTGGGCACTCTCCGCGGACATGATCATCGCCTCCGAGAATGCGTCCTTCGCCCTGCCGGAGATCCGCTCCGGCACCATTGCCGACGCCGCAACGGCAAAGTTGCCAAAGCGCATCCCCTATAACATCGCGATGGAACTGTTGCTGACCGGACGGTGGTTCACGCCGGAAGAAGGAAAGCAGTGGGGCCTCGTCAACGACATCGTTCCGCATGGCAGCCTGATGGACCGCGCCCGCGAACTCGCCGATCTGCTCGCCTCCGGCCCACCTCTCGTCTACGCCGCGATCAAGGAAGTCGCGCGCGCCGCTGAAACCATGAGCTTTCAGGAAACCATGGATGGCATGAACAACCGCACCTTCCCAACCATCGCAACGCTCTATGCAAGCGACGACCAGCTTGAAGGTGCGCGCGCATTCGCCGAGAAACGCGATCCTGTCTGGAAGGGGAAGTAAACGTGCTCGATACGCTCGACTGGGCCCGCATCTTCGAACTGGTGAACGCCGCTGTTCTGCCCGCGTGGCTCTATCTCCTCGTCGGCCCACGCTCGATCCGCTGGCTCAACATTATCGCTCAGTACGTATGGCCGGCGGGTCTCGCACTCGCATACGCGCTCATTGTCATACCGCAACTGGGCACTCTCGATTTTTCAAACTTCGGATCGCTCGATGGCGTACAATCGATGCTCTCGAACGACGCGGGAATGACGGCCGGTTGGATCCACTACCTCGCTTTTGATCTGTTCGTCGGCGGATGGATCGCGCGGCACGCGGACAAGGCGGGGTGGCACCGCATCGCGCAAGTGCCGGTTTTGCTCGCGACATTTATGCTGGGGCCGCTCGGGCTACTGATCTACCTCGGCGTCCAGATGGTACGCCGTTAGCTGAAAGGCGCACGGACAGAAAGTCACGCCAATGACCATCGAACATCTGATCGCCTTCAACGCTGCGCTGCTCCTCGCGGTGGCAAGCCCCGGACCTGCCTTGCTCGTCGCCCTGCAAACCTCACTTGCTGAAGGACGCGCTGCTGGTTTCGCCGTCGGATGCGGACTGGCCACCATGGCCTCGCTCTGGACGTTGCTCGCACTCCTCGGCCTGGATGCCGTATTCACCCTTGTTCCATGGGCGTTCGGAGCCGCGAAGATCATCGGCGCCCTTTACCTGATCTGGATTGCCGTTGGCATGTGGCGTGGTGCCAAACGCCCGCTGCAGGCCCGCGAGCCCGTGCCGTTCCGACGCGCCTATCGCACGGGCTTCGTCATAAACCTGCTGAACCCGAAATCCGTTTTGTTCTCCGCCGCTGTGCTTGTAGTGATTTTTCCTCCTGAAATGGCGCTCGGGGAAAACCTGTTCGTGATGGCAAACCACTTTGTCGTTGAGGTCGTGGCCTACGGTACGCTTGCATGCGTCATGACAACGCCCGCCGTGGCGCAACGCTATCTGGCTGCCAAAGCCTGGATCGACCGCGGCGCAGCCCTGGTGCTTGGGGCACTCGGACTTCGTCTCCTGCTCTCGCGATGACGGCGACGGACCAGGGTGACGGCGCAAGTACTGACGTAGCGCAGCCGCGAAACGCACTCGCAACCGCGTGCACGGCGCACATTACGCAAGACGGCGTCTCGGCGACCGTCTACGTCGTCCTGCCGGTCATCGCGCAGGCGTTTGGCTTGAGCTACGCACAGGTTGGTCTCTTCAAGGGATTGAAAAGCGTCGCACAGGGCATCTTCGAAATTCTATCCGGTTTCATCAGTGATCGCTTCGGGGAATCGCGTGTCCTTGCGACCGGTCTGCTCGTCAGCGGTTCCGGCTTCCTTACTCTGGCGTTTGCGCCCGGAGCAATTGCTGTCGGCATTGCGCTCTGCCTCGTCGGCGTCGGCACGGCATTGCATCATGCGCCGTCATCGTCACTCATCGTCAGCGCGTACGGAGACTCCGGGCGCCGCAGCGCACTCGGCTACTACAATGCATCCGGCGATGTCGGGAAATTGGCGTTCTCCGGCCTGTTCAGCGCGACCATCGCACTGGGCGTCTACTGGCAATCGATTACACTCGTCTTCGCCATGGCCGCCATCGCTGCTGCCACATTCATCGAGTTCCGGGCACCCGCAACGAAAGTAAAGACAGCGGAGCAGAGAGAAGAAAAGTCGCAGGACGCGCCCTCACGCTGGGGCGTGCTGCACGTTGCCCCGTTCACCGCACTTCTGGTCGTCGTTTTCATCCAGACGCTGGTGCAAGCCGGGGCACTCGTGTTTGTCGCCTTCCTGATGCTGGAAAAGGGTTTGCCGCTCGCCATTGCAACGGCAGCGACAGTTGTGCTGCTGCTCGGCGGCGTGTTCGGCAAGGCATTTTGCGGCAAACTGCTTGAGCGTTTCGGCGTCAAAATCGCGTTCGCCATCGTCCAGACACTGACAGCCCTCGGGCTCGCCACGATCGTCTTTGCGCCTGCGTGGCTGGCCTTCGCGGCGCTGTTACCGCTCGGCGCTGTCGTCCAGGGCTCAACATCCGTGACCTACGGCTTCACCGCGGATCTGATCCATCCCCAACGCATGGCGCGCGGATATGCCCTGCTCTATGGCTCGTCAGCGCTATCCTCCGCAGCCGGACCGCTGATGTTCGGACTGCTCGCCGATGGACCGGGCCTGAACGTGGCCATGCTCGCGATGGCATGCGTCGCGCTGCTCGCTACGATGCCACTCGGTTATCTTGCCCGCTTTGAAAGCGATCAACTCCGGATGGCCTGAGCACCAATCAACCGGTCGTTTTCTGCACCGCGAAGTAGCGTCCGGCTTCGATTCCCTCAGCCAACGCCAGCGGCTCACACCCCGGGATCGCCACATCAAGATCGCTCAGAACAATGCCACCGCCAGCGAGGGCAGACCCAATCTCGGTGTTCAGCATCGCGGTCATCCGGGCGCAGTGCTCCGGATCAGGACCACCGATATCCGCATGCACAAGCGCGACAGTCCCTGCATGATCGGAAACCGCACGCCCAAGCGTTTCGAGCAGCTCGCCAAAATAGAGATGATCATCGTCCGGGATACAGGTCGGATGCGCCGCGATCTTGCGCTCGAACACGAAAATCTCCCGATCGCTCATGGTCTCCCGCAAGTGGTCGTAGGTCCGCCCGTTGCCGAGTCCCAACTCGAAAACCACACCCGGAACAGCGGCCAGCCGGTCACGCGCCAGATCCAGCATCGCACGCTGCGCCTGCAAGCGTCGGATCATCGAGTCGAGACGGGACATGGCAATCAGCCCTCAGATACAAAGAGAAATAAACGGAGATCAGCGATACGGGTCGGCAGCATCGCGAAGCCCGTCACCGAGAAAGTTAAAAGCAAGCACCACAATGACGACCGGCACCATCGGCACCATCAACCACGGGAAGATAGCAACCGCCTCAATGTTCTGGGCTTCGGTCAACAGGACACCCCAACTCGTGATCGGCGGGCGCAGACCGAGCCCCAGAAAGCTGAGCGCCGTCTCACCGAGGATCATCGCGGGGATGGAAAGTGTCGCCGACGCGATCAGATGGCTCATGAAGTTTGGCAACAGATGCCGCGCAATGATGTGCCGAGGCGGCGCACCCATGAGCCGCGCCGCAACCGCAAAATCCTCCTCACGCAAAGACAGAAGTTTAGAGCGCACGGCACGCGCCAGCCCCGGCCAGTCGAGCAGACCGAGAATGATCGTGATCCCGAAGTAAACGAGAATGGGTGACCAGTTCGCCGGGAGAGCTGCGGCCAGCGCCATCCAGAGCGGTAGTTCCGGCAGCGAACGCAGGATCTCGATCACCCGCTGAACCGTGCTGTCCACCCATCCGCCAAAATAGCCTGCAGCGCCGCCAATAGAGATCCCAAGCAAAAAGCTGATCGCGATACCGACCAACCCAACCGTCAGCGATATCCGGGTGCCGTAGAGCACACGCGAGAGCATGTCGCGCCCCAGACTATCCGAGCCCAGCAGGAATAGCGTCGCATCCTTTGGCGGGCAGACGAGATGGAACGACCCCGGCACGAGACCCCACATCTTGTAGGAGTCGCCGAGACAGAAAAACCGGATCGGCGCTGGCTTGCGTTCATCCGGAGTAAAAATCCGCGTCATCGTCTCCAGATCACGCTTGATCTTGTAGGGGTAGACGAACGGCCCGACGAACGTGCCTTCATGAAACAGATGCACAGCCTGTGGCGGCGCATACTTGTAGCGGACATTTTTTGTCTCAAGCGCATAGGGCGCGATCGGCTCGACAAACGCGGCAACAAAGTAGAACAGCAGCAGGATTGCACCTGCCCAAACAGCCACGCGATGCTTCTTGAACCGCCACCACATCATACGCCACTGCGACGCCATGAAGTAGCGCTCCTGCTCGGGCGTCAGCGCGTTCTCATCGTCGAAGGTGAAGGGTTTCTGCGACACGTAGTGCGGCAAACGATCATCATCGGAAACACTCATCCGCCGACCGTCCCTTCAAGCCGGATCCGCGGATCAAGCCACGCAAGCAGCACGTCGGAGAGAAACATCCCGACCACGGTCAGCATCGCAAGGAACATCAGGAACGAGCCGGCAAGATACATGTCCTGACTTTGCAAAGCCTCGAGCAGCATCGGCCCGGTTGTCGGGAGCGACATCACGAACGAAACGATGACCGAGCCGGAAATGATCTGCGGCAGCAGGCTGCCGATGTCGGCGATGAACGGGTTGAGCGACATCCGCAGCGGATACTTGATCAGCAGACGCCGCTCACTCAGCCCTTTCGCCCGGCCGGTCTCGACGTACTGTTTCTGCAGTTCGTCGAGCAGATTGGCCCGCAGGCGCCGGATCATCGCCGCCGTGCCGCTTGTACCGATTACGAAAACGGGCACCCAGAGATGAGCCAACACCGATCCCACCTTCGCGAGCGACCACGGCTCGTTGAGATACTGCGGATCCATTAACCCGCCAATCGACGTGCCGAACCAAACGTTCGCAAAGTAGAGCAGGATCAGCGCGAGCAGGAAATTCGGGGTCGCCAGCCCGAGAAGCCCAAGAAACGTGATGCCATTGTCGCTCCAGCTGTACTGGTGCGTCGCCGAATAAGCGCCGATCGGAAATGACACGACGTAAATAAAGATCACCGTCGCGACATTCAGCACCATGGAGAGAAAAAGCCGATCCCCCACCACATCGGCCACCGGCAGATTGTACTCGAAAGAATATCCGAGATCACCGCGTACCAGCCCCCAGACCCATTGTAGATACTGGACGAAGAACGGCTGGTTGAGCCCGTATTGCTCGCGCAGAAACTCCGCCCGCTTGGCGTCAACTGCCGTTCCCTGCGCGATCATCTCCTCGATCTGCGTCGTGACATAGTCGCCGGGCGGCAGCTGGATTATGACGAAAACGAGAAAGCTGATCGCGAGCAACGTCAGCGCCATAGTCACCAGACGACGGAGAATAAACAGGATCATTGCGCATTGACCTGCCGCGAAACGCGGTACGAACCGACGCGCTCGAAAGCACGAGCAGCCGTCACCCTCGTGAAGCCGGCACCACTCACCGCGTTTTCACCCAGAACGTCTCTGGGTTGTGCATCCCGAAGTGCCCACCCGGATCCCAATTATAGAGACCAACCTGCGGCACGTTCTGCAGCGTCGTGCGCGCGACAACCGGCTGCGGGACAGCCGCAACCACCCCGATAGAGAATATATTGTCCGCGTGGATCTCCAGTATCTCCGCCCAGATCTTCTCACGCGCACCATCGTCAGCCGCAAAATTCCACGCAGCGTAGAGCTCCACCAACCGCTTTACCTCCGGCATGTCAGGTGCCTCACCCGATTTGCCGGATGTCTGCGCAAACGCACCCCACGCGGGCCATTGCAGATCCGTATCGTCCGTCGGCACCATCTCGTTCGGCGGTGTCCCCGACGTGGCAAGCCCGTTGTCGATCCCGAAGAAAACCGACATCTGCGTTTCACCGGCGAGAACACGCTTGCGCAGTGTCTCGCGCCGCGATGGCTTCGTGAACAGCTTGACACCGATTTTCTTCCACGTGTCCGTGATCAGCTGCAGCACATCAGCCTGTTCACTGTCCTCCCCGGCAGTCTCGACGATCAACTCGAACACGCGCCCGTCCGGCAATAGCCTGAAGCCATCACTGTTGCGCTTGGCAAGACCAGCCTTGTCCAGCAGTGCATTCGCCTGCTCGAGATCGAACGTCGCCCACTTTCCACGATAGCCCGGCTTGAAAAGCGGACTATCCGGCAGGATCGTGTTGTTCCCCTCAAGCCCGAACCCGAAGAAAATCGCTTCATTAATCTCCGCACGATCGATCCCAAGCGACAGCCCGCGCCGCACATCAGGGTTCCGCAGCACCTTGCGCCAGACCGGGTCTTTGACGTTGAGATTGGGATAGAGCGCAAGCTGCGAACCCTTGCCCGTCTTCCAGAGCAGCACCTTGTAATTGTTCCGCTTCTCGCCCGCCTTAAGGAAGGTGAAATTCTTGAACTCCAGCGAGCGCGCCTGCAGGTCCGCCTCGCCTGTGCCGACCTTGGCCGGGATCAATGCCGATGACGCGATCTGCACCACAACTTCATCGATGTACGGCAGCTGCTGACCTGCATCGTCGACACGGTGATAGTAGGGATTGCGCCGGAACGTGAAGCGCTCGGACGGTGGCGCCGTCGTATTCACCCACGGCTGTAGTGTCGGCAGTGCGATGTTGTCGGCCCGATAGAGCCGATCCTTCGAGAAATGCAGCGCCCGCCAGTCGCGCCGCTTGGACTCGGCCACGAGTTTCTCGAGCTTCGTCTTGTCTTGATAGGTCGCGTGAAACTGTTTCAGATAATGCGCGGGGCGATAGATGTAGAGCGGCCGCGCCCCCGCCAGCGCAGGGAGAAAATACGGGTTGGGCTTCTCCCAGGAATAGCGGATCGTCTGCGCATCGATGATCTCCACCTGAGGCGGCTTGCCATCCACCAGCAGGGTCGAGGGCGGCCCGAGGGGTGCCATCGTCTCGTTCAGCGCAATGTCTTCCCAGAAGTAACGGAAATCTTCCGTCGTGAACGGGGCGCCGTCTGACCAGCGATGACCCTTGCGAAGGGTAAATGTGAAGATGCGCCCCTCGGACACGTCGACGGCTTCCAGCAAATCAGGCTGTAAGTTCAGCTTGCGGCCGTAGCCGACAAGACGCGCATACCCGTAGACCGACATCAGACGGATATCCTTCGACCGCCCGAGCAGCATGTTCCACGTGCCGCCGTACGTGCCCTTGGTCAGCCCGAGCGACTTCAAGTCAACGATGCGAGGATTGGCCGGCAGTCGTTCCGCCATCGGCGGCAGTGTTTTCGCGCGCACTGCCGCGACAAGGGAAGGAATCTCGTTCGCAGCGGTCCGCGTCGCGACACAGCCGATAGCCACACCGCACGCGATCATTGTGGCGACGGCCCTGCGCCAGGGCGTCAAAGTCATGTATCGCAGCACAATATTCCTCCCCAGGATCTCATACCGTCACCCTGTTGCGCGACCCCGCCAACGCATCGCAAACCGGTAAACAGAGTGCCCACCTTGTCGATTGCAGACAACGCGGTGAATGTCACCAAGCTATGACGCGTATTTCCGCACGAAGTGCCCATCCCCGCTCGCCACCAGCCGCGGCAACGCCCCTTCCCGCGGCGCGAATGCTCCCGGCCAGTTCTCCGGCTGTGTCGCGAGACCATCGCGGATCGTCTCGAAATCCAGCGGCCGCGCCAGATCGACCGTCGGCACGGACGTCAGAAGAGAACGCGTGTACGGATGCTGCGGCGCCGCAAAAATCGCGTCGCGTGGCCCGAGCTCGACAAGCTGCCCCTGGCACATCACGGCAATCCGGTCCGCGATGTAATTCACGACGGCAAGGTCATGCGAGATGAACAGATATGTCAGCCCGAGTTTATCGCGCAGGTCATTCAGCAGATTGAGCACCTGCGCTTGCGTCGAGACGTCGAGCGCCGACACGGGCTCATCGCAGATCAGCAGTTTCGGCTTGAGCACGAGCGCGCGCGCAATCCCGATCCGCTGGCGCTGTCCGCCCGAGAAGGAGTGCGGATATCTGTTCAGCGCACGCACATCCAGCCCGACCAGCCCCATGATCTCGCGGACGAGTTCGTCGCGATAGGTCTGATCGCCGATCCCGTGAATTCCGAGCGGTTCGCTGAGCACATCGTAGACGGTCATCCGTGGATTGAGCGATCCGAACGGATCCTGAAAAATGTACTGCATCTGGCGGCGAAACGGCACCAGCTCGGCATCCGACTTGCCGTGCAGGGGAACTGCACCGTCAGCCGTGTTCAGAACGATTTCACCATCGTCCGCCGGCATCGCACCCATGATGAGTTTCGAGACCGTGGTCTTGCCGCATCCGCTCTCACCCACCAGCCCGAGGCACTCGCCGCGCTCGATCTCGAAGCTCACACGATCCACGGCCGTGAGAACCTGATCGTCCTTCTTGGAGAAGCTCAACGCATTTTTGCGGATGGTGAAGCGTTTTGTGAGATCGCGCACTTCGAGCAGCGCACGCGGCAGCGTCGACACGTCAGCTGCGCCCGCCATGCCGTCTGGATCGTCTTTCAGCAGATGCCCGACCACGGGCTCGATATCCCGCAAAGG
>JBCAXC010000049.1:0-9973 GCA_038534255.1 Pseudomonadota bacterium | reverse complement strand
ATTCGATCGTGCCAGCATTATCATCCCGAACTCGGATCTGATGACGGCAGCGGTGACGAACTGGACCTATGGCAGCCGTCTTGGCCGTGTCGTTGTCGAGGTTGGCGTTTCGTACGAGTCCGATCCGCAGTTCGTCCATGACACGCTGATAGAGATCGGGCGGAACTGCTCGCTCGCGCTGGCGACCCCGCCGCCATCCGTCATCTTCAAGGATTTTGCTGCGAGCACGCTGAACTTCGCGCTTCGCATTTACATCGCGGACATCAACAACGTGATGCGGACGCAAACGGAGCTGCGCATGGCGATCTGGAAGGTCTTCCGCGAGCGCGACATCTCCATCGACTTCCCCCAGCTTGATGTGCACCTCTCACGCAAGCCTCAGAAAGCCGCGCCGACCGCGGTTTCAGCCTAGCCGCCATCGTCGGTGGCGAAGCCGGAGCCGGGTTTGCGGTAGGCGTCGCGGGGTGGGGCGAAAATGTCGAGGACGACAAGGCCTTCTGGGCCTGCGCGCACGGTGTGCGGGACGCCGCCGGGCGTGCGCCAGAAATCTCCGTGCGCAACCGGTATCGCGGCGTCTCCCTGCAATCGGGTGCCGCTGCCGTCAATGACCATGCCCCACTGCTCCTCCGGGTGATGATGGAGATTTCCCTCCGCGTTGGGAGCGACGCGGACGATCGACACCATGGCCTGATCCCCAGGGAAGACACGGGTCGTCACCCCGTCACAGAGCGTGCGCGCGATGCCCTGTGTCATATCGTCGAGTTTGAAAAAGTTGTCGCGCTGATGTTCGCTCATGATTTGTCCTCTGTTGATGCGTCCGTTAGCGCCTGTTCCAGATCGGCGATCAGTTCGTCTACCGGTTCGAGCCCGGTGGACAAGCGCAGAAGATCGCGCGGCACCGGTGAATCTGCCCCTTCGATACTGGCGCGGTGCTCAATCAGGCTTTCAACGCCGCCGAGCGAGGTCGCGCGGGTCCACAGCCGGGTGCGTGCCGCGACAGCGATGGCTTTCGCCTCGCCCCCTGCGACGCGGAGCGACAGCATCCCGGAAAAACCGCCGGTCATCTGACGTGTGGCGATTGCATGGCCGGGGTGTGAGGGCAGGCCGGGATAGAGCACTTCGGTGATGGCCGGATGTCTCTTGAAGTATTGTGCGACTGCGAGCGCGTTGGCGGACTGGCGCTCGACGCGCACATGCAACGTCCGTAGGCCACGCCGTAACAACATGGCCTCAAGCGGCGCGAGGATCGGCCCCATACCCGCACGTATACGCCGGGTCTCGTCGGCGAGCGGAGTGGGTTCGGCAAACGCAAGCGCACCGGCGACCACATCGGAATGCCCGTTCAAATACTTGGTGGCGGAGTGCATGACGACATCGGCACCGAGTGTCAGTGGACGCATCAGGACCGGTGTCGCAACTGTGGCGTCGCACGCGACTTTTGCTCCGCTCGCCTTCGCGCGCGCCGCGACATCCGCAATGTCGATGATGTTCCACATCGGGTTACCTGGCGTTTCAAGCCAGACGAGATCAGTCCCCTCGGCCAATGTCGCATCCAACGCAGCAGCGTCATCAAAATCGACAAACGTGGTCTCAATGCCATGGCGCGGGCCGTCATTTTTCATCCACTGACGCAGGCCCCAGTACATAACTCTCGGAGCAACGACTTTGGCTCCCGGACCGAGCGCGAGGAGCAGGCAGACCGCAGCGGACATGCCGGACGAAAAAAAGTACGCGGGTCCGTGTGCCCCTTCGAGGCGTGCGAGTGCCTGCTCAAGCTCGCGGACCGTCGCGTTGTCATCGCGGCCATAGCTGAATGTCGAGGTGTATTGATTGTCCGCGTCGCGCACGAACGTCGTGGCGAGATGTACGGGTGGCAGCACGGAGGGTGGGTGCGCGGTCTCTTTGCTACCGCCGCCGACAGCGTAAGCCTCCGGCGAGACGGGCGCTGAGGACAGGCTCTTCGGATTGTCAGTCATGCGGTCATCGCGCAGTCTCGGCGCGCCATTCTCTCAGCAGGGTGCGTGCGCCCGATGTCGCGGGGGCTTTTGCGGATGTGCTGCGAAGAGTACACACCGCGGCATGACAGATACACAGACTTCCGGCGACACCCGTGCACGCTCGATCCTGATCACCGGATGCTCGTCCGGCATCGGGCTGGCGTGCGCACGCGGCATGCGCGACCGCGGTTGGATGGTGATGGCCACAGCGCGGACGGACGACGATCTCGCGATGCTCAAAGAGGAATCGCTGAACCCGATCCATCTGGAGTTGCGCAGTCCGGAGTCAATTGCGCGCTGCGTGGCGACGGCGCTGGAGCGGACTGACGGGCGGCTGGATGCACTTTTCAACAACGCGGCGTACGGTCAGCCGGGCGCGGTCGAAGATCTGACGCCGGATGTGCTGCGCGCGCAGTTCGAGACCAACGTGTTTTCATGGCATGACCTGACATGCCGCATTGTCCCGTCAATGCGGGCGAACGGCCACGGGCGGATCGTCCAGTGTTCTTCGGTGCTCGGGTTTATTTCTCCGCCGTGGCGCGGCGCCTACAATGCCTCGAAGCATGCGCTCGAAGCATTGAGCAATGCGATGCGGCATGAGCTTGAGGGCTCGGGCATTCAGGTGATCTCGATCCAGCCCGGTCCGATTGAAAGTCGCTTCGTTCCGAACGCGCTCGACGCCGTGCGCGCGAATGTCGATCTCGAGAACACGCCGCATCGAGAGACGTATGCGGCGCGGCTCGAGTCGATGAAGGCGGGCGGGTCGACGCGGTTCAAGCTCGGGCCGGAGGCCGTGCTCGAAAAACTCGTGCTGGCGGTTGAAAGCCCGAACCCGCGTCTCACTTACAAAGTGACGTGGCCGACGCACTTTGCCGCCTGGGCGCAACGTCTTCTGCCGGAGCGGCTTGCCCATCGCTTTATCGCGAATGCCTGATTTGTTGTAGCGGCGTCCTGGCCCGATCCTGATCTGACTGGAATGACAGATGTCTCAGCTTTTTTCATTTGGCGGTGCGCTGATTGTTGGCGCTGTCGCGCTCGTGCTGTTGCTCGGACTCTGGAACATGATGCGTGACGGATCGAAAAGCCGGAGCCAGCAGCTCATGCGGTGGCGGGTCGGGCTGCAGTTCGCAGCGGTTTGCCTTCTGATGATCGGGATGTATTTCAAGGCGTAGAACCAGCACCGGCATTCACGTCGGCGAAAAGGGCGGACCATGGTTGTTCTGAACAAGATTTATACGAAGACGGGCGATGCGGGGACAACGGCGCTTGGCACCGGTGAGCGGCGCGCCAAGCATGACCCGCGTATTTCCGCGTATGGCACGATCGACGAAGCGAACGCGACAATCGGTGTGGCGCGGTTGACGCTTGAGGCCGGGGGCGATGAAACGGTCGCGCCGATGCTGAAGCGCATTCAGAATGATCTGTTCGATCTCGGGGCCGATCTGTGTACGCCGGACACCGGCGAGGATCTCGGCTACGAGCCGCTCAGGATCGTCGATGCGCAGGTGGCGCGGATCGAAGAGGACATCGACGCACTGAATGCCGCGCTGGAGCCGCTGCGCTCATTCGTCTTGCCGGGCGGGTCACCCGCTGCAGCGCAACTGCATGTCGCGCGGACCGTGGCGCGGCGGGGCGAACGGCTGATGACCGAACTGGTCGCCGAGGATGGTGAGCAGGTCAGCGATGCCGCTATGAAATACGTCAATCGGCTGTCGGACTTTCTGTTTGTCGCGAGCCGCTATGTGAACGACGCAAAGCATGGCGGTTCAGGCGACGAGCTGTGGGTGCCCGGCGCCAACCGCTGAGCGATCGTCTCCCACAAGTCAGAGTGCGCGGACGTAATTAAAGACCGGCGAGCCCTCAGAAGCGTTCCAGCAGGCGCTCGATATAGTCGAGTTCAAGCGAAGGGCGGTTGGGATCGCTGGCGCGGCGACGCAATTCCTCAAGAATACGCCGGGCCTTCTGCACATCGATCTCGCCCGGCACCTCAACGCCTTCGCCGGTCTGGCCGCCATCGTTTTGCTCGTCGCGGCTGCGGCCGAGCGGATCACGAGGGCGCTGGCCGACCTGGCCTGCCATGCCGCGCAGCATCTCCTGCGCCATCTGGCGAGAGCCTTCCCGCAGTTGCTGAAGCGCCTGTGACTGTTGGCGGGTTGCGCGATCGAGGTCGCCCTTCTCCAGTGACTGGCGCGCGCCCTCCATCGAGCGCTGCGCCTGTTCCAGCTGGCGCGGTGTCTGGCCGCCGAACCCCTGCAGGCTATCGAGCAGTCGGCCAAGGTTGTTCTTCAGGCTGCCCTGGCGCTGCGACAGGCCCTGACTGCGGCCCGAACCGTCCTTGCCCTGCTGGCCCTTGCCCTGCTGACCCTGCTCGCCATTGCGCTGGCCGCGTTGACCCTGACGCTGGCGGCCGCGCCGCTCGTTGAATGTATCATCGAGCAGTTGCTGCTGGTCCCGCATGAGATCGCCGAACTCACGCATCGACTGTTGCATGCGCCCGGACTGCGGGTTGCTCTGCGCCGTCTGCATCTGCTCCAGCATGTTGCGCAGCTGGTCGAGCATCTGCTGCGCGGCATCCTTCGAGCCAGACTTCGCAAGCTTCTCGATATCTTTCAACATCTTGTCGAGATCGCGCTGCGAGAGCTGGCGGGAGTTCTGGTTGTTTCGGTTCTGCGCCTGTTGCTGCTGGCGCCCCTGCTGTTGCGCCTGCCGCTGCATCGAGCGCAGGAAGCGGTTCATCGCCTGACGCAGTTCCTGCGTGAGCTTCGAGATTTCCTCGTCCGATGCGCCGTTTTTCAGCGCCTCGGAGAGCTTGTCCTGCGCATTGCGCAGATCGCGCTCGGCCTGAGAGAGATCGCCGTCCTCGACGCGCAGCGCGATGCTCCATAATTGATCGACGACGCCTTTAAGCGTTTCCGTTGTACGTTTGGCCGCCGCATCCTTTTTGACGTCGGGTGCGGTATCGCCAGTGCGGAAGACCCAATCGTGGTGCGTCATGCGCCAATAGACCGAGCGTAGCCCGAGGTAGACACTGCGATCCGGCGAGAACAACTCCGGCGCGATCGTCAGGGCATTGATCGCGGTTGCGACTGTGGCGTTCTTCGACGGGTTGATCGCGAGGAGACGCCGCTGCTCGACGAGTGCCTTCGCCAGCGGCTTGGTGAAATTCCGGGCCGGCATATCGAAGACGTACGGCTTGCTTTCACCTACCTGCGGAGCCTGGTCGCGCGCGCTCAGCGTCATCGCAATTTCAAGGCCAGCCCACGGGTGTTCTGTCAGGTCCTTGTAAGTGCGGGCTGTGATCTTTTTGGCGTTGCGCCGTGACAACTTGAGCGGAAACTTCGGTGCGGGCCAGGGGCTCGCCGCACTGTCCGCCGTGACGCCCGCATCCCGCTTGCTGCGTGAGGTCAGGTCGAACGCGGCATCGGCTGAGAGCACGCCGTAATCATCGGTGATCTCATAATCGAGCGAGAGCGCGCCGCGTGCGCTGCTGCCCGCCGGTCTGGTCAGCTTGATCTCGGGGGCGTTGTCCGGCGTGACGACAAACTGCCAGCCTTTGAGTCGCTGATCGTCGATTGCAAGCGACAGAGTGCCGTCTGCTCTCAGTGTCCTCTGGAACTCGTGAATGGCCGGGGTTGCCGCGCGCGCGCTGCCGCTGGACGGCATCGGCGCATCGGCTGACGGCTCGGTCGCGTCGGTGCTGCGCTTGGCCTCATCAGCTTCGGAGGTTGTCTCGAGCGTGTCACTCTCCGCTGCGTCGGTCACGCGATAGCCGACGCCGACAGCAGCGCGGGGCACGCCGGAGACGCGCACGACGAGCTTGCTGCCTGCCGGCACTTCGAACCGCCGCGCTTCATCGCTGTCGAGTTGGAGGGGGACAGAGCCGTCCGCCAACATCATGGGCGCCTTGCGCGTGTAGGTCGGTGGTGTCACCCAGGCATCAATCCGCATGTCCCGCGCCGTGACATCCAGCTTTTTCTCTCCGAATGCCGACCACAGGCGCTCACCTGCAACCGGCCAAACGAACAGCGCGACGAGCACTGTCCCGAGCAGCATTGCAGCGCGCAGGGCGAACGGATCGCGGCGATCGACGCGCGGGTCGGGACGTCCCGGCCGCAGGCGACCAAATGCTGCGGCCAGTCGATCGCGATGGGACTTCCAGATGACGCGCGCCTGCTGGTCGGCGGCTGCATCGCCCGAGCCTGTCAACGTGTCGTCATACGCCGACGCCGGGCGATGCGGGACGCCCGAGCGTTGCTCGAGCCGACGGATCGCATCTTCGCGCGTGGGACTGGAGATGCGCGCAAGTGGGATCAGCGATGCGAGCCCGGCGATGACGAACGCAGCGAGCGCCAGAGACGTCCACGGGCTCTCAAGCGCGAGCCATAGGCCCAACAATGAGGTCACAACGAACGCAAGGCCAACAGCAACAGGTGGCCAGAGCAATGGCCAGATGCGTTCGATCAGGAGCGCGCGGCGGCTCTGACGGATACGCTTTTCGAGCAGGTCTTCAGCGGCGCGGGTCTCGGCCTGCGCGTCTGAAGGCTTTGGGGGGCGCTTGGACATGTCAGGAACCTAGCATAGGCCACCGGCGTGTGGACAGTTGATCTCACGCAGTCGTGTCGCTGCGTCGCGTGTTCTCCAGCCCGCACGGCGCGCGCGAACGTTGGCGAAGTGGGGGCGACGTCACCGAGATGATCACGAGCCGGGGACAATCGCGCGTTTGCGTGGCGGAGAGTGGTGTCATGCGCGCGTCCGCGTTAGTGAACAGACCTCGCATCGGGGGTCGGCGGATCGGCTGCATCCCCTTCCAAGCGCCGAGGATAACGCCGCACGTGTTTGTTCCCCTAACTGACGACAATCCGCTGATCGCCATCCCCTATCAGTTCGTGACCGTTGGGCTCATCGTTGCCAACGTGTTTGCGTTTTTCATGGTGGAAGGCATCGCCGGGCCGCAGGCGATCGGCTTTGCGCTCGTTCCGGCCGAGTTTGTGCGGGAGGGGCTGTTCGGACCGGTCGTCGCCGGTGAGCGCTTTGACGGCTTCGACGTACCGGAGCGCGTGACGCTGTTCAGCTACATGTTCATGCACGCGGATGTGCTGCACCTGGCTGGCAACATGCTCTTCCTGTGGGTGTTCGGCGACAACGTCGAGGACGCGATGGGGCATGTGAAGTTTCTGATCTTTTATCTCCTCTGCGGACTGGCCGGTGGGCTGGCTCACACCTTCATGATGGCGGGGACGGGTTTTGCAGGCGCGCCGCTGATCGGGGCGAGTGGCGCCGTGGCTGGTGTCGTCGCGGCCTATCTGATGCTTCATCCACGCGTGCGGCTCTGGGTGCTGGTGCTGCGATTCATCCCGCTAAAGGTGAGTGCGCTTTGGGCGCTCGGGGCATGGATCGCCATGCAGTTTATTATGGCGTTCAATTCGACGACCGATCCGGTGGCGTGGTGGGCGCATGTCGGAGGGCTGGTCTGTGGCGCGGTCCTCATCCTCTTCATGCGCCGGACAGGGGTGCCGCTGTTCGATCGCGGTCTTGAGACTGTGGCGTGAGTCTGGCTGCGACACGGGAGGGCGGATGCCAGTGTGGCGCCGTGCGCTATCGATGTGCAGTCGCGCCGATCGTGACGTACGTCTGTCATTGTCGCCAGTGCCAACGACAATCCGGTTCGGCGTTCGGGATCTCTGCGATCGTCCCACGAGAGAGCCTCGTGATGCTCAAAGGGGAGGTCGCCACGTTTGAGCGTCCGACCGACAGCGGTGGCACGCTCACGTGTGCCTTTTGCCCGCAATGCGGGTCCCGGATCTGGCATCGCAGAAGCCTGTCGCCCGACAATCTCAGCATGAAGGCCGGTGGCTTTGACGAACCACTCTCACTTGCGGGCGCGATCCACATCTGGACGGAGCAGCGACTTGATGGCGTCCTCATACCGGAGACGGCGGAACACTTTCCCGGCGAACCACCGGATTGACCGCTCGTGAGGCCAGTCGCTTGCGGCCTTCGGAGCCAGTTTGCCGCGTCGTGACGCCGCATCCTGTTATTTGCCGACATTGGGCACCGCATGGCGGCGGTGCGGCGATTGACACCCCTGAGGTGCGTTACTAGCGTGCGACTGCTGGATAGCCGCGCGCTTGTGTGCGGGCAGCCGGACACGTCGGCGCGCCACCAGCATCCATAAGCCTATTCCCTTCAGATCGTGCGGAGATGCGCTCCCGATGAAAGTCCTCGTGCCTGTCAAACGCGTTGTCGATTACAACGTGAAAATCCGCGTCAAGGCGGACGGCTCCGGCGTTGAACTCGCCAACGTCAAGATGTCCATGAACCCGTTCGACGAGATTTCGGTCGAGCAGGCGATCCGACTCAAGGAAGCGGGAACTGCGACGGAGATTGTCGCCGTTTCCGTCGGTCCTGAGAAGTCGCAAGAGACAATCCGAACCGCGCTCGCGATGGGCGCCGATCGTGGCATCCTCGTGCAGACGGATGATCTGGTCGAGCCGCTCGCCGTTGCGAAGATGCTCAAGACGATCGTCGAAGAGGAAGAGCCGGGCATCGTGATCGTCGGCAAGCAGGCGATTGACGACGACTGCAATCAGACCGGCCAGATGCTCGCGGCAATGCTCGGTTGGCCGCAAGGAACCTTTGCGTCCAAGCTCGAGATCAATGGCGACAAAGCCACGGTAACGCGCGAAGTTGACGGTGGCCTGCAGACGATCGAGCTCAACATGCCATGCGTGCTGACGACGGACCTGCGCCTCAACGAGCCGCGCTATGCGTCGCTGCCGAACATCATGAAGGCGAAGAAGAAGCCGATCGACACCAAGACACCGGGCGACCTTGGCGTTGACACCGCACCGCGCGTTTCCGTCGTCAAGACCTACGAGCCGCCCGCGCGCGAAGCCGGCGTACGTGTCGACAGCGTGAGCGAACTGGTAGCGAAACTTAAGGAAGAGGCAGGAGTGATCTGATGACCGTTCTTCTCATTGCAGAGCACGACAATGCGGAACTGAATGCCGCGACCCACAAGGCAATGACGGCTGCCTCCCAGCTTGGCGGGGATGTGCATGTCCTTGTCGCGGGATCAGGCTGCCGCGCTGTTGCGGAACATGCCGCGAAACTCTCCGGTGCTGTGAAGGTCATTCTGGTAGAGGCCGATCACTATGCGCATGGCCTTGCTGAAGAGCTTGCTGCGCTGATCACGCCGATGATGGCCGACTATGATGCCGTGGTCGCAGCTGCGACCAACAACGGCAAGAACGTCCTGCCGCGGGTCGCTGCGATGCTGGACGTCTCACAGATTTCGGAGATCACCGAAGTGAAGTCGGCGGACACGTTTGTTCGGCTGATCTACGCCGGCAACGCGGTGCAGGAAGTTCAGTCCAGCGACCCGAAGAAAGTCATCACGGTGCGTACGGCGAACTTCGATGCCGCGGGCGAAGACGGCAGTGCGCCAATCGAAGAAGCTTCTGCGACAGACGCCGTCGGCATCTCCATGCACAAGGCTGACGAGCTTTCCTCGTCTGACCGTCCGGAACTCACGTCAGCCAAGATCGTGGTTTCCGGCGGGCGCGGCATGCAGTCTGGCGACAACTTCCAGCTGCTTGAGAAGGTTGCGGATCGGCTGAACGCGGCCGTCGGTGCAAGCCGCGCTGCGGTCGATGCCGGATATGTGCCGAACGAGTATCAGGTCGGGCAGACCGGCAAGGTCGTTGCGCCGGATCTCTATCTCGCGGTCGGTATCTCCGGAGCCATCCAGCATCTGGCGGGCATGAAAGACAGCAAGGTCATCGTCGCGATCAACAAGGACGACGAAGCGCCGATCTTCCAGGTCGCGGACTACGGGCTCGTCGCTGATCTGTTCGAAGCGCTGCCGCAGCTGGATGCCGAGCTGGAAAAAGCCGGTCTGTGATTGCTTTTGCGCCGGTTCGGACCTGACTTTGACGCACTGCAACACCAGCCTCACGCATTAGGCGAGGCTGGTG
>JBCAXC010000048.1:0-10372 GCA_038534255.1 Pseudomonadota bacterium | reverse complement strand
GTCTACACGCCTCGCACGTATGAGCTGGACGAAGACAACGCAGACGTCGGCCATGGCTGAGACGCGCGGCACCGGTGATGGCGACACGCGCGAGTTGCGCCGCGGTTGGACGACGGGCGCTTGCGCCACCGCTGCGACAAAGGCCGCATGGATAGCAGTGGTCACCGGCACCATCCCCGCATCCGTGACGATTACCCTCCCGAAAGGACAGACCCCAAACTTCGAGATTGTCGACGCGTCAATCACGGGTGCAGACACCGCACACGCCGCGGTCATCAAGGACGCCGGCGACGATCCCGACGTCACGCACGGCGCGACAATCGTTGCCGAAGTCTCGCGTGGCATACTTGGCAGCGGTGTGACGTTTCGCGCCGGAGAGGGCGTGGGAACAGTGACGAAACCGGGCCTTCCCATCCCGCCCGGCGAGCCGGCGATCAATCCAGTCCCGCGCGAACTGATGACAGCCGTCATTGAGGAGGTCGCCGCCGAGCACGGCGCGCAATCCGACGCGATGATCACAATCCATGTCCCTGGCGGTGCGGCGCTCGCGGAGAAGACATGGAACCCGCGACTCGGAATTGAGGGGGGCATTTCCATCCTCGGGACGACCGGCATCGTTGTGCCGTACTCCTGCGCGGCGTGGATTCACTCAATCCACCGCGGCATCGACGTCGCCCGGGCGCTTGCGACACCCCACGTCGCCGCCTGCGTCGGCTCCACCTCGGAGCGCATGGTGCAAAATCTCTACGACCTGCCAACCACCGCCTATCTGGACATGGGCGACTTCGCAGGTGGCATGCTGAAATATTTGCGGCGTAACCCGCTCCCCGCCATCAGTATCGCCGGCGGCTTCGGCAAATTCACCAAGCTGGCGCAAGGCGCGCTCGATCTGCACTCGAGCCGCAGTCAGGTCGATCCTGAATTTCTCTCTGCACTGACAGAGAGTGCTGGCGGTTCCGCAGAGCTTGTCCGGAACATCGCCGCATCCAACACCGCGCTTGATGCGCTCCAGCTCGCGCAGGCCGACGACATCGACCTGGCGAACGCGGTGGCACAAGCCGCTCTTGTCACAGTGCGTGACACGCTCGGCCGCGATGACATTGCCGTCGAAATCCTGATCGCGGATCGTGAAAGCAGACTCATCGCCCGCGCTGGCAACATCTAGGAGCCTCAGGTCTCGCCACCATCCGGCATGGCAGACGCCGGTTTGAGATAGCGATCATGCGTCGCGTCGTAGAGACGGCTCTTGGCCTTCGCTTCAGCCGCGAGCACAGGCCCGATCAGAATGATCGCCGTCCGCACGATCTCCGCCGCCTTC
This sequence comes from Pseudomonadota bacterium, assembly GCA_038534255.1. Taxonomy (GTDB): domain Bacteria; phylum Pseudomonadota; class Alphaproteobacteria; order Rhizobiales; family CALHAX01; genus CALHAX01. The sequence continues at coordinate 9,054 of JBCAXC010000048.1, read as the reverse complement.
ATTTTTTCTCCGATATTACCAAGCGTCGCATGCAGGATCACCTCGTTCGGCTGGCTCGCATGAGCAACACAGACCGCCGGGCAATCCGCACCGTAGAACGGCAACAACTCAGCCGCTACCTCGGTCATCCGCCGCGCCGAGAGATGCAGAATCAAGGTCGCGCCGGATGCGGCAAACGTTGCAAGGTCTTCGCCATCAGGCATGGGGCTGGAGCGCGCCGAGGTGCGCGTCAACACCACGCTCTGCGCCACCTCAGGCAACGTCAACTCCTTGCCGATGGCCGCTGCCGCCGCGGCGAACGCGGGCACGCCGGGCACCACCTCATAGGGAATATTCTCCGCGTCGAGCTGCGCCATCTGCTCACCAATTGCGCTGTAGAGCGATGGATCGCCCGAATGGACGCGCGCAACATCCTGCCCAATGGCGTGCGCCACCGTCAGCTCCGCCATGATCTCCTCAAGCGCCAACCCGGCTGTATTGACGACCCGCGCTGCCCGCGGTGCATGCGCGGCAATAACCTCCGGCACCAGTGACCCTGCGTAGAGACACAGCTCGCAGCGGCGGATGAGATCGCGCCCGCGGATCGTCAGTAGATCTGCTGCGCCCGGCCCAGCACCAATGAAGTAAACCGTCACAGCGACGCCTCATCCGCTTGAGCGGTGCCATCTTTGAAAACCGGCTTACACACCACCCACTGCGTCACCGTCATGGCCGGACGCCAACCCGTCATGGTCCCGACCGCGTCTGACCGCTCGATCGATATCCGCGACATCGCTCCGCCGTATGCGCGATGCGCGGCGAGCAGCACCGCTTCACTTTCGAGCGTCACGGCATTCGCAACCAGCCGCCCGCCCGGTTTGAGCGCCTGCCAGCAGGTCTCAACAAGCCCGCTCGCCGTGAGCCCGCCCCCAACGAAAATCGCATCCGGAGCCATCAGTTCGTTGAGGATGGCAGGCGCCTCCCCCTCCACGATCTCGAGCTGTGGGACACCAAGCGCCTTCGCATTACGCCGCGCCCGCGCCGCCCGCTCCATGTTGCGCTCCACACCGATGGCCCGGGTTGCAGTAGCCGCCCGAAGCCATTCGATCGCGATGGCGCCCGAACCAAGCCCGATGTCCCACAGCAGTTCGCCTGGCCGTGGCGCCAGCTTCGCCAGCGTGATCGCCCGGACCTCCTGCTTCGTGATCTGCCCATCATGCGCGAACACATCTTCCGCCAACCCCGGAACGGAGGATAAATTTGACAGATCGCTCATGGCCGCATCATCCCGGATACAGGTCAGCGCCAGCGTGTTGAGACGCGCAATGTCCGCTCCATGCTTTTTCTCGCTGAAAGCCGCCGCGTTATGTGTCAAGTGGCGCTCTTTGGTGCCGCCGAGATGTTCAAAGATCTCCATCTGGCTGGCGCCATACCCGAGAGAGATGAGCATCGCAGCGACATGACGAGGCGATGCGTCATCTGCACTCAGTACAACAATGCGCCGTCCGGGCCGAAGCACCCGTTCGAGCTGTTCCGTTGCAGCGCCCGTCAAACGCACCAGATGCACATCAGCTTGCGGCCACAGCAACCGCGCACACACCAGCGCAAAAGATGAGACATGCGGCACCACCCGCACCTCATCAGTGGAGAAAAATTCCGCAATCAAACCACCGACGCCATACACAAGCGGATCACCGCTCGCGAGCAGAACAACGCGACGTCCCCGGCAATCGCTCAAACCTTGAATAGCTGCGCGCCAGTTTCCGGTAACCGCGATCCGCTCTGCACCCGTGTCCGGTGTCAACTCCAGCTGCCGCGGCGCCCCGACAATAATCTCTGCATCAGATATCAGTGTTGCCGCCTCCGGAACGCAACCGGTCAGACCATCGTCGCCAATCCCGACGACATGTAGCCACGGCATATCAGCGCCCTGCCCTGCGGCTGGGTGTGGTGCTGATGGCGCCATCTCGTTCAACCAACGCACGCCGTAGCGTCTGCAACCACGCGATCGAGCCAGCGCATCGCATCGTCAACGCCGTGCAATGCCACCGCATAGTTCGGCAGCGTCAGCGACGCATCAGAAACGGGCCGCCGCACCATCACGATCGGAATGCCAAGCTCTCGCGCCGCGACGATCTTGGGATACGCCGCCGTCCCGCCGCTGTTCTTCGAAACGATCCAGTCGATCCGGTGCGCGCGCAGCAATCGGCGTTCATCGTCGAGTGAGAACGGCCCCTTGTCTTCCAGAACGGTCAATCGCGCGGGCCACTCCGCGTCAGAACCGTCCGGCGGGCGCGCCACGATGCGGGCCACAAACTCCAGATCCGTGCGCGAAGCAAAAGCGCTCAGCGTCGTCTTGCCGGTCGTCAGGAACACCCGCCCCGCGCCAAGCGGAAGCGCTGCTGCCGCTGACGCAAGATCGTCAACCTCGTGCCACTGATCGCCAGCCTCCCGCGTCCACGGCGCACGCTTAAACTGCGCAAACGGCAAGCGACACGCCGCCGCAGCGTCCGCCGTGTTCCGCGAGATTGTTGTCGCAAACGGATGGGTCGCATCGATCACGGCAGAGATTTCCTCCGCCTTGAGGTAAGCGCACAGCCCGGCGAGCCCACCAAAACCACCGCGGCGCAGCCCACCCTCCGGTACTTTAGGTGCCGGCGTCGCCCCGGCCATTGAGGTGATCACGTCAAAGCGCGATTTACCCGCCAGTCGCGCGGCGAGCGCAAACCCTTCGCCCGTGCCACCAAGAATGAGTATCCGCGCCAGCGCCACTCTGTTACATCCGCGCTCGAAATTTCAACGCCCTGCCCGTACCATTTCCGCGATGACCGAGGCCACAGAAAACCCGCGCGACAACGTCGCCAGATTGCCCCTCGCCACCGGCCCGCAGGCGGCGGCCGAAAACTGGCGCGCGCGGCGCCGTCAGCCCTTCGATTTTCATGTGCCATTCCACCCCGGCTGGGTCTGGTTGACCGGTGCAGGTCCGGGCGATCCCGGCCTCCTCACGCTGCACGCCTGGCACGCCATGCAAGGCGCCGACCTCATCTACTATGACGCCCTCGTCAGCGAAGCGATCCTCGAGCAGGTTCCCGATGCAACAGAGCTTGTCTACGTCGGCAAGCGCGGTGGTCACGCGTCCCCAAAGCAGGCGGAGATTACCGAGCGGCTGATCGGCAGCGCGAACGCCGGGCGTCGGGTCCTACGCCTGAAGGGCGGCGATCCGTTCGTATTCGGGCGCGGCGCGGAAGAAGCACAGGAGCTGAACGCCGCAGGCATTCCGTTCCGCATCATCCCCGGCGTCAGCGCAGGGATCGGCGGCATCGCCTATGCCGGCATCCCCGTCACCCATCGCGACTTCAATCAGGGCGTCACGCTGATCACCGCGCACGGCGCGGATGGCGAACTGAGCACGCGCGTCGACTGGCATGCACTCGCAACGAGTGCGCCCGTCCTCGTAATCTACATGGGCTTCCGCCTGCTGGAGAAAATAACGTCCCGGCTGATCGACGTCGGTCGCGCGCCGGACACCCCCGTCGGCATTGTTTGCAACGCGACCATGCCGGAGCAGCAGACCATTGCGACAACGCTCGCTGCTGCCGCGGGTGATGCGGAGGCGGCAGGTCTCGGCGCGCCAGCCATGATTGTCGTTGGCGAGATCGTCACCCTGCGCGAGGAACTCGACTGGCTCACGCCACTGACCGAGCTCGGCCCGTACGCGCGCAGCAACGCCGCTACCGGCACGTGACGCAACGACGTTCAATCGCACCCGCGCCGGAATAATGGTCCCCGCACTCATCATCGGCGCGCCAGCCACAGGGTCCGGTAAGACCACGCTCACAATCGCGCTGTTGCGCGCGTTCAAACGACGTGGCGCGGCGGTAAAACCCGCCAAAATCGGACCCGACTACATCGATCCCCAGTTTCACGCGCGGGCGTCGGGCCAGACCTCGGTCAATCTCGATGCCTGGGCGATGCGCCCGGAACTGCTGCGCTCCCTCGCGAACGGCCTGACGCGTGACGCAGACCTCGCGATCATCGAAGGGGTGATGGGCGTATTCGATGGCGGCCAGCGCCCCGGTCGCACTGGCATCGGGGCCACGGCCGACGTCGCACGCTTGCTGGACGTGCCCGTCGTGCTCGTCGTCAATTGCGGAGGCATGGCCCAGTCTGTCGGGCCGCTGGTCCACGGTTTCTGCACGTTCGACCCGTCCGTCCGGATCGGCGGCGTGATCCTGAACAACACGTCTTCCGACCGCCAGCGCGCCATGCTGCGGTCGGCGCTCAACCCTCTCGATGTGCCCGTCATCGGCGCGCTGCCCCGCAACGCCGAGATATCGATGCCGTCACGCCATCTCGGCCTGACCCAAGCTGAAGAACAGACCGAACTTGATGCGCGGATCGATGCTATGGCCGATCTCGTTGAAGCGCATTGCGATCTCGACGCCTTGCGGCAACTCGCATCACCGTTGCCAGACGCAGAACCTGAAAGCTCGGACGTTCTGCGCCTTGCCCCCTTCGGGCAACGTGTCGCGATCGCTGACGACGTCGCCTTCCGGTTCGCGTATCCGCATGTGCTCGAGGGATGGCGGCGCTCCGGTGCGGAGTTGAGTTTTTTCTCTCCACTCGCCGACGAGACGCCAGCCGCGGACAGCGACGCCGTTTTCCTCTCCGGCGGATACCCCGAACTCCATGCAGGCCGACTGGCCGCGGCGTCAGCCTTTCACGCAAGCATGCGCGACGCGGCAAACCGTGGCGTAAAAATCTATGGCGAGTGCGGGGGATATATGACGCTGGGCGACGCCATCATCGACGTCGATGGCACCGCCCACCGCATGCTCGGCCTTTTGAAACTGGAAACATCATTCGCCGCGCGACGCCTGCACCTCGGTTATCGCCATATCAGCCTGATGCCATCCGCGCCACTGCTTGCACCCGACGCGCCCGACGCATTCTATGCGCACGAGTTTCACTACGCCTCAATTGTCCGCGAGGAAGGCGATCCGCTGTTCCGCAATGTCGACACTGGAGATACGTGCGGCCTGAGCGCGGGCAGCGTCTGCGGCTCCTACATGCACCTTATCGATCTCGCAGCCGACGCGCCGTAACGGTTACTCGGCTGCCTCGGCAGACGACGCGACATCCATCGTGAACGCCCGATCAAGCATGAGGGACGGGATCCGCCCCCGCGTTTCCGCAACACGCGCCATATCAAGATCGGCGATCACATAGCCCGCAGTTGTCCCGCCGTCGCCGTGCACCTCGCCCCACGGATCGACAATCAGGGAATGCCCAAAACACTCTGCCCCGCCGTCAAGCGTCCCATACTGACAGGCGGCCAGGACGTAGCTTCCCGTCTCAATCGCCCGCGCCCGTACGAGTGCATGCCAGTGCGCTTCACCGCTCGTGCGGGTGAATGCAGCCGGGATGGCAAGAATGTCCGCGCCAGCCTGAGCGAGCGCACGATAGAGGGCTGGAAACCGCAAGTCGTAGCAGATGGACAGTCCGATCCCGCCCCACGGCGTCGCAGCCACGGCCGCACGTGCGCCCGGCGCGATCGTCTTGGACTCGCGATAGGATTTTCCCTCCCCAAGATCGACATCGAACATGTGGATCTTGTCATAGCGGGACACGACACGTCCGTCGGGTCCGAGGACATAGGAGCGGTTGAACACGCGCCCCGCTGCATCCTCGATGCCAAGCGAACCAAGCAGCAGCCATAGCTGTTTGTCCCGCGCCATCTCGGAGAACGCTGCGAGTACCGGATGTGCCGCCTCGGCAAAGGCCACTGGGCTGATCCGCGCGCCATCCGTCTCCAGACCGGAGAAATATTCCGGCAACGCGACCAGCTCTGCTCCGTCGCCGTGGGCTGCCTCGACGAGATCGGTTACGACCGTGAGGTTCTCTTCCCAGCAGGGCGTCGCACAGTTCTGAACGCACGCAGCACGAAGCACGCCCTGCGCGCCGGAAAGGTCCATCATTGGTCTGCCTCCCAATCCGCGGTCCGCCATCGTTGATCGAACCCTAGACCCCGATGGCGATCTGGCAAAGCGCAGTAACCGCACCAGTGCAGCGCGTTGTTGATCACTCCGCTATCGGCACCACTGGGCAAATTGGTCCGTCATTGGTCTAAAATGGTTCGGTTTGGTCTTGCACACGCGCCTAGCCTGACCAATAGTGCATGGGTCGCAGTCGTTCTGCGGCCCGATGAACCGCTGGTCCGCTGCGTAACGCGCACCCGCATGGACAGGGAGTACTCACCACCACATGCTCAAAACCCTCATGAAAACCGCTGCCGCCGCGACGTTTGCCGCAGCGCTCGCCACGCCAGCCATGGCCCAGGCGCCGGAATCGGACGATCCGATCATCATCGTCCAGAACAACTGGACCAGCCAGCTCGTCCTCTCGACGGTGGTTGGCAAGGTGCTGGAAGGCATGGGCTACACGGTGGAATACAAGCCGTCGGACAGCCAGCTTCAGTTCAAGGCGATCGCCGACGGCGACATGCACTTCCAGGTCGAAGCCTGGGAAGGCTCGATGAAAGCCGCATTCGAGAAAGCTGTTGCCGAAGACGGCATGGTCGATGCCGGGACGCACGCCGCCGAAACCCGCGAAGAGTGGTGGGTGCCGCAGTACGTTGCCGACAAGTGTCCGGGCCTGCCGGATTGGAAAGCGCTCGACAAATGCGCAAAAATCTTCGCGACGGCTGAGACCGGCGACAAGGGCCGCTTCGTGGGCCCACCTGCAGACTGGGGCAAGAACTACTCTGAACGCGTCGGCGCCCTGAAGATGAACTTCAAGGCGATCAACGTCGGCCAGGCCGCAACGCTGTGGGCCGAACTTGACGCGGCGGCTGCCAAGAAAGAGCCGATCGTGCTCTTCAACTGGACGCCCAACTACATCGAAGCGAAGTACAAGGGCATGTTCATCGACTTCCCGGATCCGGCGAAAGTCGCTGAGTGCAAGGAGGACCCGAACCTCTGCGGCGCACCGCGCTCTGGCTGGCTGAAGAAAGCCGCATGGAAAGGCCTCGCCGAAACATACCCGGCAGCCTGGAAGGTGATGCAGAACATTAACTTCACCAGCGAGCAGATCGCAGCAGCCTCCCTCCTCGTTGACGTCGACGGCATGACGACCGAAGCCGCCGCCGACAAGTGGATCGCCGACAATCAGGACGTGATCGCCAAGTGGAAAAGCTGATGTTTCGGCGCTCCGCGCCGACTCCAAGCCTGTTGCCCTAGCAGCAACGCGGACCGGGCGTGACACTCGTTGCGCCCGGTCTTTTTTTTGCCCCGCAGCCCGCACAACGCTAGGCTCGTGAGGCAGACGATCACCTTAGCAGGCACACGCCGGGGAAACGCATGACGGATCAACCGATCATCGAGTGCCGCAATATCTGGAAGGTCTTCGGCGCCGAGCCGGAAGACTTCATGGCCCGGCACGGCGGAACACCGGACGATGATGCGCTTGCAGCCGAGGGCTACATCGGTGCGGTACGCGACGTCTCGTTTGACGTCCACGCTGGCGAGATCCTGATCATCATGGGCCTCTCCGGCTCCGGCAAATCCACCGTCATCCGCTGCATCACCCGCCTGAACGATCCCACCTCCGGCACGATCATGTTCGAGGGCAGCGATCTGCTCGCCGCCGATGAGCGCGAGTTGATCGATATCCGACGCCACAAGATGGGCATGGTCTTCCAGAATTTCGGTCTGCTCCCCCATCGCGATGTCATGTCGAACGTCGCATTCCCGCTCGAAGTACAGGGCATCTCACGCCGCGAGCGGGAGGATAAAGCCCGCAAGATGATCGACCTTGTCGGCCTTGGCGGGCGGGAGAGTTATTTTCCCCGCGAATTGTCGGGCGGCCAGCAGCAGCGCGTCGGGATTGCGCGCTCCCTTGCGGTCGAGCCGGACGTCTGGTTCCTTGATGAACCCTTTTCCGCACTCGACCCCCTGATCCGCGCCGAAATGCAGGACGAGTTCATCCGTCTACAAAAAATGCTGCAGAAGACGATTGTCTTCATCACCCACGATTTCGAGGAAGCGACCAAACTCGCAGACCGCATTGGCATCATGAAAGACGGCCGCATGGTGCAGCTTTCGACACCGGAGGAGATGGTGCTGAACCCGGCGGACGATTACGTGGCCGAGTTTGCACGAAAAGCCCCGCGTGACCGGATCGTCACCGTCGGCGCCATTATGTCAAAGCAGGCGGCGAATGGCGCGACAAGCGAGACCGGCGTCTCCTCCCGCGCCCTGATCGGCGAGGTGGCCGAACGCGTCCTCAACGCCGACGAAGCCCTTGCGGTCATCGACGAACAGCATCGCGTTGTCGGCGAGGTCACCCGCCACCAGATGTCGAAAGCGCTCTTTGGTCGCGAGGGCGTCGTATGACGATCGCGGTCCCCGGCAGCACAGAACCTCGCAACAGCATCGCCGCGTCAATTCTCGGCTCGACGTGGCTGTTGACACTCGTCGCCCTCGCCGCTGGCCTCGCCATCGCCGCCGTCTGGGACGGCGCTCAGACATGGCCAGAACAGTTCGTCGTGCCGATCAAGGTCTGGATCACTGATTTCTTCCGCTGGCTCGACAAGGAAGCAACGCTGGGGCTCTTTACCGTCAAACAAGCGACACGCACTTTCGCCTGGGTCATCAAGCAGCCGCTGCTGTGGAGTGAAATGCTGCTCTTCAAGGGCGCAAAAGCCTATCAGTTCCTGCCGATCTTCTGGCTGGCTGCGGCAGCATTCATCGGCTGGCTCGTCGCGCGGGTCAGTACAGCCCGCACTGGATTTCTCACCGCGCTCTTCCTCCTTGCGCTCGTCACGCTCGACGGCCTGCCCTACGTGCTCGAAAGTCTCTCGAAGGCACTGCGCATCCGCGAACCATGGCTGGAACCGGGAACCTTCCTCGGCCTCGCGGATCTTCCCGGCCATGGACTGCAGGCGATCCTCGACGAACTTGGCGCACGCAAAATCAAGCACATCCCGTGGGTCATCGTTGTTGCCGGGTTCGGCGTACTTGCACACTGGATCGGTGGCTGGCGGCTCGCGCTCACGGTGCTCGGCTGCCTGTTCTA
>JBCAXC010000047.1:0-10431 GCA_038534255.1 Pseudomonadota bacterium | reverse complement strand
GCCCACCGCAACGACCCGCTGGCCAGCGTCAACCTCGTTGAAGATGATTTCGCGTGGGCAACCTCTCAACTCGCCGAAGTCGCCGACAAACGATGTGGCGGACGGATCGTCTCCATGCTTGAAGGCGGCTATGACCTCGACGGGCTGTCCGGTTCTGTCGATGCCCATCTGCGCGTGCTCATGGATGCCGCGCAATGAGGCCGCGCACCGGCACCGTCAAACCTGAATGACGAAGGAGGCCACCGATGGCCGCTGCCAAGCACGACGACATCAAGGCGATGTCCTATGAAACGGCCTTGCAGGAACTCGAGCAGATCGTGGCGCGCCTTGAGCGCGGCGACGTCGATCTGGAAGAGTCGATCGCGATCTTCGAGCGCGGTGCCGCACTGCGCAATCACTGCAGCGACCGGCTGAAAAAAGCCGAAGCGCGCGTCGAGAAACTTGCCCTCGACGCCAACGGACAGCCGCAGGGAATCGAGCCGCTCCCCGATCGCTGATCCGGGACGCCAGCCGCCCTGCGCCGTTCGACATATGCGCAAAATCGCGCACCAACTGCGACAGAACTGCACGACAATCGGCTGGGATCGCGGCGCCTGACGGGTTAGAGTTGGGGCGGCATCACTGTCAAGTTCCGTTGACAGCCCCCTCTCGAACCGACGAGACTGTGGCGAGTTCATCGAAGCACCAGCCAGGACGCGCCGTGTCGCGCGTCATTGGCGATGCCTACCCCGCGGGACGCTCCCGCCAAGCACGAGTGAAAGGCCACCATCTCTTATGGTCAACCACACCGAGACGCGGGCCGCCCCCGTATCGTCTGACACGACAGGGCCTGCCGCCAACGAGACCCCGCTTCTCGACACCGTCGCGCACCCCGCCGACCTGCGTAAATTGCCTGAGTCTGATCTACCGCAGCTTGCCCGCGAATTGCGCCAGGAGATGATCAACGCGGTCTCCGTCACCGGCGGACACCTCGGCGCCGGCCTCGGTGTTGTCGAACTGACGGCTGCCATCCACTATGTCTTCAACACGCCCGACGACCGACTGATCTGGGACGTCGGCCATCAGTGCTATCCGCACAAGATCCTCACCGGGCGTCGTGACCGCATCCGCACGCTGCGCCAGGGCGGAGGCCTCTCCGGCTTCACCAAGCGCGCCGAAAGCGAATATGACCCGTTCGGCGCGGCTCATTCCTCGACGTCCATTTCCGCTGGCCTCGGCATGGCCGTCGCGCGCGATCTGTCAGGCGGTGACAACCACGTCATCAGCGTCATCGGCGATGGCGCGATGAGCGCCGGCATGGCTTACGAGGCAATGAACAATGCCGGCTTCAAAGACAGCCGCCTGATCGTCATCCTCAACGACAACGACATGTCGATCGCCCCGCCGACAGGCGCACTCAGCGCCTACCTTGCACGGCTCAATTCGTCGCGCTCGTTCCTGAAATTGCGCGACCTCGGCAAACAGCTTGCCGAGAACCTGCCGAAAACCTGGCAAAAGCGCGCGGCACGCGCGGAGGAATATGCACGCACACTCTGGACCGGCGGCACACTCTTTGAAGAACTCGGATTTTACTACGTCGGGCCGATCGACGGCCACAACCTCGATCATCTCCTGCCCGTCCTGCGCAACGTGCGCGACGCCAACGTGGGCCCGATCCTGATTCACTGCATCACGCAGAAGGGCAAGGGCTACGAACCTGCGGAGACCTCCGCCGACAAGTATCACGGTGTCAGCAAGTTCGACGTGATCACCGGTACGCAGGTCAAGGCGAAGCCGAACGCTCCCGCCTATACAAAAGTGTTCGGAGAGTCGCTGATCAAGGAGGCGGAAAAGGACGACAAGATCGTCGCCGTCACCGCGGCCATGCCATCCGGCACGGGCGTCGATCTTTTCGGCAAGGCCTTCCCGGACCGCACGTTCGACGTCGGCATCGCCGAGCAGCACGGCGTGACTTTCGCTGCCGGCCTCGCGACCGAAGGCTACAAGCCGTTCGCCGCCATATACTCTACGTTCCTCCAGCGCGGCTACGATCAGGTCGTCCACGACGTCGCAATTCAGAACCTGCCCGTCCGCTTCGCGATCGACCGGGCAGGTCTCGTCGGCGCCGACGGCCCAACCCATGCTGGCGCTTTCGACATCGCCTACCTCACCTGTCTGCCCAACCTGGTCGTCATGGCCGCAGCGGATGAAGCGGAGCTACGCCACATGGTCTCGACCGCCGTCGCGATTGACGATCGCCCGTGCGCGTTCCGCTATCCGCGCGGAGAGGGTGTGGGCATCGACATGCCCGACATCGGCACACCGCTTGAGATCGGCAAAGGCCGCATCGTCGCGGAGGGCTCGAAAGTGGCGCTGCTTTCATTCGGCACGCGTCTGGAAGAATGCCGGATCGCAGCCGAGAAATTGTCTGGATACGGCTTGCCAACCACGATCGCCGATGCGCGCTTCGCCAAGCCGCTCGACGAAGATCTGATCAGCCAGCTCGTCAAACATCATGAAGTACTGATCACAATCGAAGAAGGCTCCGCTGGCGGTTTCGGCGCGCATGTTCTCCACTATCTCGCCGGCGCCGGTCATCTCGATGCCGGACTGAAAGTCCGCACGATGGTGCTGCCAGATCACTTCATCGATCAGGACAAACCGAACCTGATGTACGCAGAGGCCGCACTCGATGCGCCGGCAATTGTCGCCCGGGTGTTCGAGGCGCTCGGCCGCGAGAACGTGGCAGCGAACGAGGTCGACGGCGCATCCTGACGTGACGACACGGCGGGGCACACCGCAATGCGACTGGATCAGGCCCTCGTCGCCCGCGGTCTTGCGCGCTCCCGTTCGCAGGCACGCGACCAGATCGTGCGCGGCCTCGTGAAGGTCGACGGTCGCGCGGTCTCCAAAGCCGGTCTGGCCGTCACAACAGAAACCCGCATCGATCTCGCCGCAGCCGTGCAGGCGAGGGTCTCCCGCGGCGGCCAGAAACTGGCTCACGCCATCGAGCATTTCGCCGTCGATCCAGCAGATCTGATCGCCATCGATGTCGGTGCCTCAACCGGTGGCTTCACCGAAGAACTGCTTGGACGGGGCGCCACGCACGTCTACGCCGTCGATATCGGCACCAACCAGCTTCATTCCTCCCTGCGCAACGATCCGCGCGTGACGGTACTGGAACAAACCGATGCACGTAGCCTGACGGACGCGGAGATCGGGCAACCAATCAATGCCATCGTTTCCGACGTGAGCTTCATCTCACTCACCAAGGTCCTCGCTCCGGCGATGACGCTCGCGCGCCCAGGCGCTTGGCTGATCGCACTCATCAAACCACAGTTCGAACTCGCCCCCGCGTCCATCGGCAAAGGTGGCATCGTGCGCTCTACTGGCGCTCACGAGTTGGCCTGTCGGAACGTCGAGGCGTGGCTCGACAACCAACCGCGTTGGCGCACACATGGCATGATCCCGTCCCCCATCACCGGCAAGGCCGGCAACGAGGAATTTCTGATCGCCGCCACAAGAGACGCGGACAAAGACCGTGTCTGAGGTCACGATCACCGCAATCGGCGGGAATGGCGATGGCCTCGCCATCACGCCCGACGGCGACCGCGTTTTCATCCCCACCGCATTGCCCGGCGAGACCTGGGATACCAGAGAGCGGCCCGCAATCAGAACAAGCGCTCCCGCCGAAGATCGCGTTGCCCCGCCTTGCACGCACTTCACGGTCTGCGGCGGCTGCACGGCACAGCACATGGCCCGAAAGACCTACCGCAACTGGAAGGTCTCACGCCTGCAAGACGCACTGAGCCGCGCAAACCTCGCGCCGGACATCACTGACCTTTGGCAGGCCGAGCCCGGCACAAGACGACGCCTGACACTCGAGGCGCATCGGGACGGAAAGGAAATCACAATCGGGCTCGCCGCTGCAAAGTCACACGCCCGTTTCGACATGACGGAGTGCCCGGTCGCAAACCCGAAACTCGTTGCGACACTTGATCCCCTGCGCGCCCTCTGCCGCAGCCAGCTCAGCCCTCACGGCGCAGCCCGCATCACCCTAACTACCGTGCGTGACGGCGTTGCCATCGCGATTGCAGCGAAGCCGCGCGACATCGCCAGCGATCGCGTGAGGCCCGACACAATGAGCGACATCCTCGCCGCGGGCATCTGTCAGGTGACGCTGAACGACGATGTTCTCGTCGCGTCCGCACGGCCCACGCTGACACTCGGGTCCGCAACAACCTCATTGCCCAACGGCAGTTTCCTGCAGGCCGTGCCTGAAGCCGAGATCGCGATGCAAACCCTCGTCTGTCAGGCACTCTCCAAAGAGAGAAAAATCATCGACCTGTTTGCCGGTCTTGGCACGTTTGCACTTCCACTCGCCAAGACGGCACGCGTCACCGCCAGCGACAGCGATCGCGACGGTCTTGAAGCGTTGGCGCACACGGCAAAGGCCGCATCAGGCATCAAACCTCTGACCACCCTGCGTCGCGATCTGTTCCGTGAACCGCTCTCCGCGAGGGAACTGAAAGACTTCACCGGCGCCGTCATCAACCCACCCAGGGCGGGCGCTGATGCACAAACGCGAGCGATCGCCGCCAGCACGCTGCGAACCGTCACGATGGTCTCCTGCAACCCGAAGACGTTTGCCCGGGACGCCAGAACCCTCGTCGAGGCCGGGTTCGCACTCGGCAAGGTTCATCCCCTTGATCAGTTTCTCTGGTCACCGCATCTCGAGGTCGTCGGCACTTTCACCCGCCGCCGAGAATGCGGTCGACGAACGCTGGCACAACATCATTCGCCGGCCCGGTGATTTGCTCGTCAAAGAGCGACGCGCCTTCCGATGGCTCAAGATTAAGCTCCACCGTGCGCGCACCATGCGCCGCAGCCTCCGCCACGAACCCGGCCGCCGGATAAACCGTCCCACTGGTGCCAATGGAGAGAAAGAGATCACAGCGTTGCAACAGCGTATAAATCGCGTCCATCGCGTAGGGCATCTCGCCAAACCAGACGACGTTGGGGCGCAGCGTGCCACGCGCGCCGCAGGTCGGGCAGATGGCATCCGGCGTCAACGGATCGGTCCATCGCGCACGCGTGCCACAGGCATTGCAAAGCGTTTGCGCCAGATCTCCATGCATGTGGATCAGGTTCCGCGTGCCCGCTGCCTCATGCAGCCCATCAACATTCTGCGTGACCACATGCACGGCACCCGGATGCTCAGCTTCGAGCCGCGCCAGCGCCAGATGTCCGGCATTCGGCGCCGCACCATTCGCGTTTTCGCGTCGGGCGTTGTAGAAATCGAGCACAAGACCGGGGTTGCGGGCGAAGCCGTCCGGCGTCGCCACATCATTCAAATCGTACTGTGACCAGATCCCGCCGACATCGCGAAACGTACCAAGACCAGACGCGGCGGAAAGCCCCGCGCCGGTGAGAACAACAATCGTCTGCCCGTCGCGCATAGCGCCTCCGCTGCACACTCTGTAGCGCCCGCCGCCGCCGACGCGATCCACGAGGAGTTTTTCATGTCCAACACACTCGGAGCAACCGTGCATCTGGCCGGCCAGGTGGCCAAGGTCGGCATGTTTGCCGCCGTCCACGAACTCGGCGCTCGGTGGGCGAAGTCGCGGGCCGGGGAAGCCGGTGCATCGAGACCCGGGTCGTCTGACGCCAAGCAATCCGACCTGCCCGAACAGACGAGCCAACGCAACTATCCCAATCGCGGAGATATCCTCCAGGCGTTGCGCGATCTGATCGCGCGCGATGCGGCGCTCGTCTCGGACGGCATCTGCCAGCCGCTGACGGACTTCGATCGCTCGCCGCTCGATATCGCGGCGCGCCTGCGCGAGATGTTCGCTGATATCCCGAAATCCGCGGAGCGCTCCGCGTCGGAAGACCGCCAGGAAGTTCGCACCGAAGTCGAGACCGACGGGCTGCCGGAGTACTACACGCAAAACTTCCACTACCAAACCGGCGGCTACCTGACGTCAGAGTCGGCGCGAATCTATGACATGCAGGTAGAAACATTATTCTCCGGTACCGCTGCAGCCATGCGTCGCCAGGCATTGCGCCCGATCGCCGACGCACTCGCCGGAAAGGATCAACGCCGCATGCGCCTGCTGGATGTCGCATGCGGCACCGGCCGCCTGCTCGGCGAGGTCGCACGCGCTTTCCCCGCACTGCCCCTCGCTGGCGTCGATCTCTCCGCCGCATACATCACAGAGGCACGCACCCATCTCGGCGACCGGCGTCACGCGACACTCGAAACAGGAAACGCCGAGGCGCTGCCCTATCTTGACGCGAGTTTTGACATCGCCACGTGCTGCTTCCTGTTCCACGAACTCCCCGCCCCGGTCCGCCGGACAGCGCTCGCAGAAATGGCGCGCGTGCTGAAACCAGGCGGCACCCTCGTCTTCATCGACAGCATGCAACACGGCGATGCCCCGGCCTTCGATGGCATGCTCGATGCTTTCCCGGACCGATTCCACGAACCCTATTACCGCCAATATCTCGACGACGATCTGGATGCCGCGATGCATGACGTGGGGCTGGTGCGGGACGGCGCATGGAACGCCTTCCTCTCGAAGGTGATGGTCCGCCGCCGCACCGCCGACCGGAGCCCCACACGATGACCGTCGATCTTCGACCAACGCTGGATGCCCCGGACGACGATCCACACCTCTGGCTCGAAGACATCGACGGCGACAAGGCCATCGCGTGGGTCGACGCGCAAAGCGCACGCACACGCGCCGCGTTTTCAGGCGGACAGTTCGATCGAGACCGCAACATCCTGAAGTCCATCTTCGACGCATCCGACAAAATCCCGTACGTGCGTCGGCGCGGAGAAAAACTCTACAACTTCTGGAAAGACGAGCACCATCCGCGCGGCATCTGGCGGCGCACGTCGCTCGCCTCATTTCGTAGCGGAGCACCAGATTGGGAGACCGTGCTCGATCTGGATGCTCTCGCGCGTACCGAGGATGAAGACTGGATCTGGCAGGGCGCACATGTGCTCCCGAAAACCTACGATCGCGCGATGCTCCGTCTCTCCCGCGGCGGCGGCGACGCGACCGTCATGCGTGAGTTCAATCTGACGTCGTGCACCTTTGTCGACGGCGGGTTTGATATCCCCGAAGCCAAAGGCTCTGCCTCTTGGGCCGGCCCAGATGTGCTCCTCGTCTCGAGCGCAGTGGGCGACGACATGGCCACCACGTCAGGCTATGCGCGCACCGTTCGCCGATGGGAGCGAGGTGCACCGTTCGCGAAAGCCGACGTGATCGCTGAGACCACGCGCGAAAACATGCTCATTTTCGGCAACGTCTGCGCGTCACGAACCTGGTTCACCGAGGTCGTTGATTTCTTCACAACCCACAACCGGGTCGGCACCCCAGACGGTCCAACCGACCCCATCCACCTGCCTGGCCACGTGCGGCTGTACGAAGTGAACAACGTCTACCTTGCGAAACCCCGCGAACCCTGGACCATCGGCGAGCAAACCTTTGCGCCCGACACTCTGCTCGGCGGCGAATTCGAAACTTTACTCACCGGCGAACTCGCACCAACAGCGCTCTTCACTCCTGGCCCCCGCCGGGTCTTGCAGAGCATGGGCGTGTGGGATGGCAGCGGACTGATCCTCCCAATTCTCGACAATCTGAAACCGCGTTTTCAGAGGGCCATCCCGTCTCAGGATGTCTGGCAAATCGAAGATCTCCCTCATATGCCGGAGTTCGGCG
This sequence comes from Pseudomonadota bacterium, assembly GCA_038534255.1. Classification (GTDB taxonomy): domain Bacteria; phylum Pseudomonadota; class Alphaproteobacteria; order Rhizobiales; family CALHAX01; genus CALHAX01. The sequence continues at coordinate 2,722 of JBCAXC010000047.1, read as the reverse complement.
TCGCATCGCTGTTCACGCTCGATGAAGACGATGAGGACACCGATGGCACGCTATGCCTCGACGCGCAGAACCCGCTCACTCCGTCGACGCTCTCGTTCTTCAAGGCGGGGGAAAAACCTGCCCCCGTCAAGAGTGCTCCGTCCCACTTTAGCAGCGCTGGCCTGATCGTCCGTCAGTTCGAGGCCACCTCAAGCGACGGAGAGAATATTCCCTACACCGTTGTCGGACCCGCCACGGACGATGGCAACGCCCCCGTCCATCTCTCCGGCTACGGCGGCTTCGGCCTGCCACGCCTCGCAGGCTACAGCGCCGCACTTGGCAAACTCTGGCTGGAGCGCGGCGGCACGACGGTCACGGCACACATCCGCGGCGGAGGGGAATTCGGCACGCCGTGGCACGAAGCCGGTCGATACGCTGGAAAGGCCCTCAGCCACGATGACTTCGCCGCCGTCGCAAAAGACCTCGTCGACCGCGGCATTACGAAACCCGAGCGCATCGCGGCGGAGGGTGGCTCCAACGGCGGTATCCTCATCACCAATATGCTGACGCGCTATCCAGAACGTTTCGGCGCACTGTTCTGCACGATCCCGCTCATCGACATGCGCCGCTACACAAAACTCCTCGCCGGTGCGAGCTGGATCGCGGAATACGGCGATCCGGACAAACCCGAGGAGTGGGACTGGCTCTCGAAGTACTCGGCGTACCACAACGTCGAGGCCAACAAGAGGTATCCTCCCATCCTGATCGCAACCGCGCGGCGTGACGATCGCGTCCATCCGGGCCATGCCCGCAAGATGGCGGCAAAACTCAACAACGTCGGCGCCGATGTCTGGTTCTACGAGCCGCCAGCAGGCGGGCACGGCTACGGCAAGGACAACGCCGAGCAGGCCGCGTTCATCGCGCTCGGTTATGCGTTTCTGGCGCGCAACATTGGATGGGAGTGGTGAGGGCAACCCGTCAGATGGTCTCACGCGCCACGCATCGCGCCACGTGACAGGATCGCGTGGTCGGGAACACCGACGTTTGCAACACCGCATGGAGCACCGCCCGTGAACCCGATCCTCCTTGGCGCGACCGCCGCGCTCGCCTGGGGCGCCCACGATTTCGCCGCCCGCTTTGCCGGAACAAAGATCGGCGTTCTGACGACACTGCTGTGCGTGACGGCGACGGGCCTGATTGCGTTGACGCTTTGGCTCGTGGTTGCGAGCAACGGGTTTCCCGCTTGGCAACCCGGCCATCTGTGGCTCGTCGCGCTGATGGGCACCGGGTTCACCCTCGCCACGCTCTGGCTCTACGAAGCGATCACCCGCGGGCCTTTCGCGCTCGTCTCGCCGATCGTCGGCGCCTATCCGGTCACGGCCCTGCTTTTCGCGCTCGCTACCGGCGTCCGCCCATCGCTTGACCAATGGCTCGCCATCGCAGCCGTCATCGCCGGCGTGGCACTGGTCGCCCTCGCTGCGCAGGAGGCGCCCCCTGAAGCAAGTGACCGCATCACGACGGAAAGTGACGCACGGCCCACCGCACACGCCGTCCGAATGACACCCAACGTGTTTCGCAGCGTGCTGCTGTTCTCGGCGCTCTCACACGTCGGGTTCGCCATTTCGATCACAGCAGGCCAGGCCGCCGCGCCGATTTATGGCGAACTGGAAGCCACGTGGCTCGCGCGCATTTTCGGTCTCGCGATCATCACCGCCGTTGTCATCGCGCGCCGCGCGGCCCGCCCGGTGCCGGTCGCTTGGATGCCGACACTCACCGGCATGGGCCTCGCTGATACACTGGCTTTCGCCGCGGTCAGCGCCGCCGGTCACGCTCCGGGTGCTGAACTCGCCACGGTTGTCTCATCGACCTTCGGCATGGTTGCCATCCTGCTCGCATGGGTCTTTTTGCGCGAACGCATCACGCCCGGTCAGTGGATGGGCATCGCGATCGTGTTCACGGGCACGGCCTACCTCGCTGGCACCTGAGGCGGCCAACGCATCTCGACCCCAAGCAGACCAATAGACACCAATTCGCCCAATTCCAGACCAATCCGTTGCGCAGCCCCCGGCTTTCTCATACCGTGACGAAAAGTTTTTGGGAGCGCGCCATGCTCGACACGCCCGATCCGTCAAGCGAGTATCCCGACGTCCCGCCAGGCCCGCCATCCCCGAGCGTCATCCACAATCGCATCCGCCCGGTCCTGCCCCGTGGCGTTGAGCGATACATCATCGAAGGGCGCCGCTCCGCGCTGTTCCAGATCCGTGCGGGCGACACGATCACAGTCACCGACCGTGAAGGCGGGCAGCCCTGCGAATTGCTTGCAGCCGACACGAAAGGCGTGATCGACCCCGGAATGCTCGGCCGCAAGGGCAACTCGAAAGCAACTGGCATCAAGACTGCGCTTGCTGGCAACACAGAAAGCGCAAAACAGGCCCGCCGCGCCCTCGCCCGCCGCAAGATCGACCTCGCCGACGCGCGTGCCATCCGCCTATTCAGCCAGACCTCCCGCCCTGGAAACACAACGACGCTTACAGCGGAACGCGCCGGGATCGTTCTCGTCTGCGCACCGGGCGCCGACATGATGCCAGACACGCAATCGACGACGACGGAGATTGAAGTCCTCATTCGCCGCGCAAAAGTTGCCGGCAAAACGGCTGCACCGCCACTCCCCGAGCCGCTCGCAAAACCGCTCAACGAGATCCGGATCGCGTCTTCGACCGCCGAGGCCTACACGGTACGCGCC
>JBCAXC010000046.1:0-10631 GCA_038534255.1 Pseudomonadota bacterium | reverse complement strand
AGACTGTCGCGGATAACGTCGACCGAAAGAGAAAATAATGTCAGCGATCGCACTCATCGAAGCAGATCCGATCGTGGTCGCGCGGCGCCGCGAGATCATCGACGGCCTCAGCGCGCTGGTCGATGATGACGCGCTGATCGCAGATGAAGACGGGCGTCGCGCCTTCGATACCGATGCCTTCACGGCGTACCGCCGTATGCCGCTGGCCGTCGTGCTGCCGACCACGACAAGACAGGTCAGCGATGTCCTCGCGTTCTGTCATGAGCGCGGCATCCGCGTCATCCCGCGCGGCGCCGGCACGTCACTGTGCGGCGGTGCCCTCCCAGCGGAAGACGCGGTCGTGATCGGCGTGTCGAAGATGAACCAGGTCCTCGACGTCAATTATGCGGATCGGACAGCGCGGGTGCAGACCGGCATCACCAACCTCGGCATTTCCGGCGCCGTCGCGCACGATCGCTTTTTCTACGCACCGGATCCGTCCAGCCAGCTCGCCTGCACACTCGCCGGCAACCTTGGGATGAACTCCGGCGGGGCGCATTGCCTGAAGTACGGCGTCACATCAAACAACGTGCTCGGCATGACCATCGTCCTGATGAGCGGCGAGATCATCGAGATCGGTGGGCCGGAGCTGGACAGTCCCGGCTACGACTTCCTCGGCATGATCATCGGCTCCGAAGGCCAGTTCGGCATCGTGACGGAGGCGACCGTGCGGATCCTGAAAATGGCAGAGGGCGCGCGCCCAATGATGCTCGGTTTCGACAGCGCGGAAAAAGCTGGCGCCTGCGTCGCGGCGATCATCGGCGAAGGCATCGTTCCCGTCGCGATCGAGTACATGGATCGCCCCGCGATCAAAGTGTGCGAGGAGTACGCCAAGGCCGGTTACCCGCTCGATGTCGAAGCCATGCTGATTGTCGAGGTGGAGGGCGCGGAGCAGGAAATCGAACACTTGATCGAGCGCATCACGTCGATCGTCGCGGCATTCGACCCTCAGGTCGTGCGTGCCAGCACATCGGAGGCTGAAAGCGCCGCCATTTGGAAAGGGCGCAAAGCGGCGTTCAGCGCGGTCGGGCGGATTGCCGACTATCTCTGCATGGACGGCACGATCCCGATCTCGACCCTGCCGCAGGTGCTGAAAGGCATCGCGCAGATTTGCGATAATCACGGCCTGCAGGTGGCCAATATTTTCCACGCCGGTGATGGAAATCTGCATCCGCTCATTCTCTACAACGCCAATGAAGAGGGCGGGCTTGAGAAGGCTGAGGCGTGCGGCGCCGACATTCTGAAGCTCTGCGTCGAGGTCGGTGGTTGCCTAACGGGTGAGCATGGCGTTGGCATCGAGAAGCGCGACCTCATGACAGTGCAGTTCACGCCGGTCGATCTCGACCAGCAGCTCCGTCTCCGTGATGTCTTCGATCCGACCTGGCTGCTCAATCCGGGCAAGGTGTTTCCGCTCGAGACCAGAGACGCGGCTTGAGGCTCCGGCTGCGCCGACCTGACCGCCCAGACTTTTTGCCAACTGCGAGTTCGACAACGTGAGCCAGGTTCAGACACCGCACGACGAAGATCAGGTGCGCCAGGTCATCACAAAAGTTCGCGAAGTCGGCGCCTCGCTCGAGACGCGCGGCAGCGGCACGAAAGCCGGTGTCGGACGCCCTGCACAGCACGCGGCAACACTCTCGACGCTCGGCTTGCGCGGCATCACGCTCTACGAGCCGACAGAACTGGTGATCTCCGCCCGGGCCGGCACCCCGCTTTCGACAATTGAAACCGAGCTCGCAAAACACAACCAGCATCTCGCGTTCGAACCGGTGAACTTCGGCAGCGTCGCCAGACCGGCTCGACCAGGCGAACCGACGGACGAGCCAACGATCGGCGGGATCGTTGCAACCAACGCATCGGGATCACGCCGCGTGTTTGCCGGGGCCGCCCGCGATCACGTGCTCGGCCTTCGCGCGGTCAATGGGCGCGGCGAAATCTTCAAGACCGGCGGTCGGGTGATGAAAAACGTCACCGGTTACGACTTGTGCAAGGCCATGACCGGCACATGGGGTACATTGAGCGTGCTGACCGAAGTCACGCTGAAAGTGCTCCCTCAGGCGGAAGAAACCGCCACGCTTCTCGTCGCCAACCTGCCGGACGAGATGGCGAATGAAGTTCTCTGCTCCGCCATGGCCCTGCCCTACGAAGTCTCGGGCGCTGTGCACCTCCAGCAGGCGAGCGCTTCGCGGTTGATCGACTGGGCTGGCGCGCCTGACGCCCTCTCAGGGCTTAACGGTGGTGCGATCACCGCGCTCCGTATCGAGAACGTGTCGTCCTCGGTCGCTTATCGCCTCGCGCAACTGCAGCAACGTTTCAGTGCATTTGGCGAGGTGACGACGCTCGACACCCCGGCCTCTCTGGCGTTCTGGCGCGCCATCCGCGACTTCCGCTTCGTCGGAAAGGCGGCGACGCCATCGTCCGCGAACGCGGCAAAAGGGGACGGTAACGGCGCGCTCTGGCGCATCTCGACCGCGCCAAGTGTGGGGCATCGCGTGGTCCGTATGATCAGCGAGTTCATGGCGGTCGAAGCCACCTACGACTGGTCGGGTGGGCTCATCTGGCTCGAGGTGCCGGAGATCGCAGACGCTGGTGCGGCTGATATCCGCCGGGTCGTCGCGACCATCGGGGGGCACGCCACGCTCATTCGCGCGGCTCCTGCCGTGCGTGCCGCCGTCGAGGTGTTCCAGCCGCTGGAGGCGGGTCTGATGCGCCTCAGTCGCGCGCTCAAGTCGGCTTATGATCCGGACGCGGTGCTCAACCCCGGCCGTATGTACGCCGACGTCTGATAGCTGTGCCGGGAACGCGTCACCGCGTGCCACCTGCCTTCCGGAGATGAAATGCAGACCAACTTCTCGATCGCACAGCTGGCCGATCCGCGGATTGCGGAGGCGAATGACATCCTGCGGACCTGCGTGCACTGCGGGATGTGTACAGCCACCTGCCCCACCTACCTGATCCAGGGCGACGAGCGCGATAGCCCGCGCGGTCGGATCTACCTGATCAAGGACATGTTCGAGGGCGCCAAGCCGGCGAGCGGCGAAGTCAGCCATCACATTGATCGCTGCCTCTCGTGTCTCTCCTGCATGACCACCTGCCCGAGCGGCGTCGATTACATGCATCTGGTCGATCATGCCCGCGCCCACATCGAGGAGACGGCGCCACGCCCGGCGCGCGTACGCCTCATGCGCCGTCTCATCGCCAGTTTCGTGCCCTATCCCGCGCGCTTCCGGCTCTCGTTGCTTGGCGCCGTTATCGCCCGTCCGTTCGCCGGGATTGTTGCCAAAGCGGGCCTGCCGGAACTGGCCGCTATGCTCCGCCTTGCGCGCAGGCCAAGGCTCTCATTCGCCGCAAGACGTCTCGCGCGTTCCGGCGGCGCCATGGCAGCCGATGGCGAGGTCAAAGGCCGCGTGCTCTTCCTCGCGGGCTGCGCGCAACCCGTCCTCCGCCCTGAGACCAACACCGCGACCGTCCGTATGTTGCGGCGCGCCGGATATGAGGTCCACATAGCAAAGGGGGCCGGATGTTGCGGCGCGCTCACTGTGCACATGGGCCGGGAGGCCGCGGGAAAGGCGCAGGCACAACGCAACATCGCCGCCTGGGTCGCCGCGATGCAGGACGCGCCAATCGACGCCATCATCATCAACGCGTCCGGCTGCGGCACCACGATCAAGGACTACGGCCACATGTTCGCAAGCGATCCGGATCCGGAATTGCGGGCTCAGGCCGAGCGCATCTCCGAACTGGCGCAGGACGTCTCCGAGTTTCTCGACAGCGCGGAACTTGGCGCGCCGGAGCGTTGGTCCTCGCTGCGCGTCGCGTATCACTCTGCCTGCTCGCTGCAACACGGCCAGCAGATCAGCGACCCACCTCGCAATCTCCTGCGCAAGGCCGGCTTCTCGATCAGCGAGGTCCCGGAGGGGCACATCTGTTGCGGCTCGGCCGGCACCTACAACATGTTGCAACCGGAGCTTTCGGCCAAACTGAGGGATCGCAAGGTCGCCAACATCGCCCGCGTCTCACCCGACGTCGTGGCCACCGGCAATATCGGCTGCATGACACAGCTCTCCGCCGGAATGGCGACACCGGTCGTCCACACGGTCGAGCTGATCGACTGGGCCTACGGCGGGCCCTGCCCGACAGGTCTTGAAGCCTACCGCGGCCGCGTCAGCGCCGTTCCCGAAGAAGCCGAAGCCGTTGCTCAGAGCACGATCTGACCGTCGCACGGGCCGGTTGGCGGCATCGGGCATCGCGCCGCCGCCTTCTTGCTCGGGCGCTGGGGATCAGTTACACCGCGCGCACAGCGGTTCCGCTCGGTCCGCGACACTCCTTGCCAACGCAACACCGCGATCCATGGGTGCTGATGCGCCCTGATCGTCATCGATGTCATTCGATCGCCCCGGATCAACCACTCCGGATCAACCACCCCGGATCAACCACAATGGCCAAAAAGAAAAAGACGTTTCGGCCGAAGGCGCGACTGCCGAAAGGCATGCGCGATGTCGAAGCGGGCGAAATACGCGCGATCGCTGGCATGCTGGACGCGATCCGCGACGTCTACGATCTCTATGGTTTCGAGCCGCTGGACACCCCGGCCTTTGAGTATTCTGACGCGCTCGGCAAGGCACTGCCCGATCAGGATCGCCCGAACGCCGGTGTCTTTTCGTTCGAGGAAGCGGAGGATGGCCAGTGGGTCTCGCTCCGCTATGACCTGACGGCCCCGCTCGCCCGCTACGTCGCCGAACACTATGACGGTCTCGCCAAGCCGTTTCGCCGCTATCAGACAGGACCGGTCTGGCGGAATGAAAAGCCGGGCCCCGGACGCTATCGCCAGTTCACCCAGTTTGATGCGGATACAGTTGGCACAGCCAACGTCGCCGCCGACGCCGAAATCTGCATGCTCGCCGCCGACGCCATCGAGCGCATAGGCATCCCGCGCGGCGACTATCTGATCAAGCTGAACAACCGCAAGGTGCTCGACGGTGTGCTTGCCAATGCGGGCATTGATCCGGTTGCGGAGGAAAATGCCGAGCAACGCATGACGGTGCTCCGCGCCATCGACAAGCTCGATCGTCTGGGGGCTGAAGGCGTCCGCTTGTTGCTGGGTGATGGCCGCAAGGATGAGTCCGGTGCGTTCACGCCGGGCGCCGGCCTGACAGACGCACAAATCCCCCCTTTGCTGGATTTTATCTCTGCAGACCACGCGGTGAGCACCGCGATGCTGGATCATCTCTCCACGCTCGTGAGCGGCAATGAACGCGGGCTCGAAGGCATCGAAGAACTGCGCACCATGATGGCGCTTTTGGAGGCCGCGGGCTTCGCCAGCGATCGCGTGCGGATTGATCCGTCCGTCGTCCGCGGGCTCGACTACTATACCGGCCCCGTCTTCGAGGCTGAGCTCACGTTCGAGGCCCGCGACGACGAGGGGCGGATGGTCCGCTTCGGCTCCGTCGGCGGCGGCGGACGCTATGACGGGCTCGTCGCGCGCTTCAAGGGCACCGAAGTTCCGGCGACCGGGTTTTCGATCGGCGTCTCGCGTCTCTACGCTGCGCTAGAAGCGCTCGGAAAAACGGGCACAGCCAAAACTTCCGCTCCCGTGATCGTCCTCGTCATGGAACCGGATCAGATCGCCGCCTACCAGGCGATAACACGAGACCTCCGCAACGCTGGTGTGCGCGCAGAAATGTATCTCGGCACCGCGGGCATGCGTGCGCAGATGAAATATGCTGACAAACGCGGCGCACCCTGCGTTGTGATCGCCGGTGAGGATGAACGCGCCGCCGGAACGGTGACGATCAAGGATCTCGTCGAAGGCGCCCGTCTTTCCGAAGAGATCGAGGACAACAAGACCTGGCGAGAAGGCCGACCGGCCCAGTTTACCGCCGCGCGAGATGAGCTGGTCGAGGCCGTGCAAAGCGTGCTCGCACGTCACGGCGCATAACCCCCATGGTCGTGGATCCAACAGCCGAACGCTTCCGCGATCTGGAAGCGCAAACCGCCAAGATCATGGAGGTCTTTGCGCGTGCCGGATACGAACGCATCGCGCCGGAAATCATCCAACCCGCAGACGTGTTTCTCGATGTCGTCGGTGAAGCCATCCGAGGTCGCACGTATGTGTTCGTCGACCCGGATGGCGCAGAGCTCTGTCTGCGTCCTGACCTGACCGTCCCCGCCTGCCGGATTTACCTCGAACGCCACCCGAGCTGTGACGCCCGCTCGCGCTATTACTACAGCGGCTCGACATTCCGCTTTCAGCCCGGCGGTGCGACGGAGGAAAATCCACGTGAGTACCGCCAGGCGGGGATCGAGTTCTTTGGCGATGGAGACGAAGAACGTACCGAAGCCGAAATCGTCGCGCTGACCCAGAAGGTCCTGAAGACCGTCGGCCTCAAGAACACCCAGCTCTACATGGGCGACCTCGGCCTCTTCCGCGCACTCGTCAATGCCATCGAGATGCCGGAGCGCTGGCGCGAGAAACTTATCCATGACTTCTGGCGCCGCGACACGCTCGCGCAACGCCTGAAACAGCTGACGACGCCACGCGAAGAGCTGGAGACCGGCGTCCCGGATGCGCTGCTCAACGCACTCGATCCATCGCGTCCAGTCGCTGCGCGCGAAACGGTGCGCGAGTGGCTCGACGAGAACAAGATCACCATGATCGGCGCGCGCACCCTGGATGAGATCGCCGACAGCCTGACCGACATCGCTGCCGATCGCCAACACGGTCCGCTGGACCAGAGCGGCGCGGACCTGATTGAGGCCTATGTGGCCGTGAAAGCCCCGCCCAAAGCTGTCGGCGCCCGCATCAGCGACCTCATGAGCCAGCATGACATCGATCTTTCCGTGGCGCTGGCGCGCTATCAGCGCCGTCTCGACCAGTTGGAGGATGCAGGGGTCGATGTCGGACGTGCGGTGTTCTCCGCCGAGTTCGGTCGCAACCTCGAATATTATTCCGGCTTCGTGTTCCAGATTGTGACGCAGGACCAGCAGGACGGAGGATATATTGCAGGGGGCGGTCGATATGACAGGCTGTTGGAAGCTGTCGGCGCACCGCACACAGTACCCGGCATCGGCGTCGCCATTCATACCGATCGCCTGCTCAACGCCGTGATCGCCACCCGCAGCCGCGACGACGGGAATTGAGCACCATGGCAGAAAAATTCGTGCTCGGCCTGCCGTCGAAGGGGCGGATGATGGACCTCGCATCCGAAGCGCTACGGACGGTCGGCCTTGCGGTGGAAAAGGACGGAGACGAGCGCGGCTACACCGGAACGATCCCGACACTGCCGGAGGTCGAGGTTGCGTTTGTTTCCGCCTCCGAGATCGCGACGCAACTCCGGCGCGGTGCGCTTCACATGGGCATCACCGGCGAAGACCTGCTGCGCGAGACCATGCCCGACGCTGACACCAAGCTCGATTTCATCGCGAAACTCGGGTTCGGCGCGGCGGATGTTGTCGTTGCCATTCCGGAATGCTGGATCGACGTGACCGCGATGGCCGATCTTGAAGATGTGGCCGAAGTCTTTCGCAAGACGCACGGTCGCCGCATGCGGGTCGCCACCAAATACACCGGGCTGACGCGTCGCTTCTTCGCCGAGCGTGGCGTCACGAGCTACCGCATCGTCGAGAGCCTTGGCGCGACGGAAGGTGCACCGGCCGCGGGCGTGGCCGAGCTGATCATCGACATCACGTCGACGGGTTCGACCCTCAGGGCCAACGCGCTGCGCATCCTGAAGGATGGCGTGATCCTGCGCAGCGAAGCCAATCTTGTCGCGGCGCGGGATGCAAAGTGGACCCCGGCCCTCAACGCCATCCGCAACGAGATCATGGACAAGTTCAACGCGTAACGCGGCGGGTGCCTCGCACCCATCGCGCATTGCCCGCGCACACAACACCGGGGCAACACCCACTTGTCGCCCGCCCCGATCCATGCACGTGATGATGGCGCGTGCAGCAACAGCGCCCCGCGCCCTGATCTGAAAGCCGTCATGTCCATCGATCTCGCAGCCCTCATCCGCACCATCCCGGACTATCCGAAACCCGGCATCATGTTCCGGGACGTCACGACGCTGATGGGTGACGCGGCGGGATTTCGGGAAACGATCCACCGCATGGCTGAGCCGTTCCACAATCGCGGGATTCAGGCTGTCGCTGGCATTGAGGCCCGAGGCTTCATCCTCGGCGGGGCCATCGCAGACAGGCTCGGCACCGGCTTTGTGCCCATCCGCAAGAAGGGCAAGCTGCCCTACAAGGCCATCGGTCAGGATTATGAACTCGAGTACGGCACTGACATTATCGAGATGCACGAGGACGCGGTGCACGACGGCGAGCGCGTTCTGCTGGTCGACGATCTGATCGCGACTGGCGGGACTGCCATCGCCGCCGCACAATTGCTCCGTCGCCTCAATGCCGAGATTATCGGGGCGACATTCATCGTCGATCTGCCGTTTCTGCAGGGCGCAGAAAAACTCCGCGCGCATGATGTCGAGTGCCACGCCCTCATTGCTTTCGAGGGAGAGTAGTCATGAGGATCGACGGTGTCGCCCATCGCACGATCGAGGTTGCCGATGACGGCTGGGGCGTGTCGATTATCGACCAGACAAAACTGCCGCATGCGTTTGTGCGCACCCGTCTTGAGACCCGTGAGGATGCAGCCCACGCCATCAAGGCGATGTTGGTTCGCGGCGCGCCACTGATTGGTGCGACAGCGGTCTACGGCGTCTGTCTCGCCATGCGTGCCGACCCGTCCGACGCAGCGCTGGAAGACACAGTGACATTCCTCGCCGCGCAACGCCCGACCGCCATTAATCTCCGTTGGGCTCTGGACGACATTGCCCGCGCATTGCGCCCTTTGGCCTCGTCGGGGCGGGCCGATGCCGCGTACGCTCATGCGGCAGCGTTGTGCGACGCAGATGCGGAGACAAATAGGCAGATTGGTGCACATGCCCGCACGCTCATCGAAGACATCGCAAAGACGAAAGACGGTGGCCCGGTCAACATCCTCACACATTGCAATGCCGGCTGGCTCGCGTGCGTCGACTGGGGCACGGCAACCTCTCCAATCTATCAGGCCCATGATGCGGGTGTGGACGTCCATGTCTGGGTCGACGAGACGCGCCCGCGCAATCAGGGTGCCGCCCTCACCTGCTGGGAGCTTGGTGCCCACGGCGTGCCGCACACGCTGATCGTCGACAACGCCGGTGGTCACCTGATGCAGCGCGGCGATGTGGACATCTGCTTTGTCGGGACGGACCGCACCACGTCGAACGGCGACGTCTGCAACAAGATCGGAACCTATCTGAAGGCGCTCGCCGCCCATGACAACGGCGTCCCGTTCTATGTCACGCTCCCGTTCTCAACGATCGACTGGTCGCTCGACGACGGGTTCGCGACACCGATCGAGGATCGCGACGCCCGCGAGGTCACGCACGTCGGCGGCAAGCCGGACACAGGCGCGACGACCGAAGTCGCCATCGCCCCTCCGGAAACGCGCGCGGCCAATCCCGCGTTTGATGTCACGCCCGCGCGCCTCGTCACCGGCCTCGTCACGGAGCGCGGCATCTGCGAGGCGAGCGCGTCGGGCCTGCGCGGTCTCTACCCAGAGCAGGCAAAGGTCGCCTGACGCGATGGCGGTCGGTTTACAGGATGACGAGACAGCACTGCGATCCGCTATTGTCGCGGCAGCGCAGCAGATGTCGGCATCCGGACTTTCGCCGGGGCGCTCTGGCAACGTGTCCTGCCGCTATGGCGATGGAATTCTCATCACGCCGAGCGCGATGCCGTACGATGATATGACGCCGCGCGATGTCGTGCAGATTGACCGTGAGGGCATCGCGACCGATCCGTCTCAAACGCCGTCAAGTGAGTGGCGCTTCCATATCGCCGCCTTCGACGCCCAGACAGAGGCGCGCGCCCTCGTCCACACCCATTCACTCCACGCGACGGCGCTGGCCTGCACACGCCGCCCGATCCCGGCATTTCACTACATGGTCGCGGTGGCGGGAGGGAATGAAATCCCTTTGGCGCCATACGCCTTGTTCGGAAGCGAGGCGTTGGCAGAGGCCGTCGGAGAGGGGCTCGCTCGTCACCGTGCTTGCCTGCTCGCCAACCACGGCGTTGTGGCTGTGGGTAAAACGCCGGATGAAGCGCTTGCGCTCGCGCAAGACGTCGAGACGCTCGCACATCAATATGCGATCGCCTGTCAGTTCGATGCGCCGGTCATTCTATCCGACGTCGAAATGCGGAGGGTACACCGACGCTTCGCCACCTACGGCAAGCCGTCGACCAACCGTCAAACAAGAAACGGCGACGCCTGATCAGGCGTCGCCGCAGTACGGAGTGTGGATGAAAAAGCTGGATCGCAACTACAAGACCGCGATGCCGCCCCTCATTTCCACTTCTTGTCAGCCGCTTGAATGTACGCGCTCTGCTTGCGTTCCCATTTGCGTTTAATGCTCTGGTTGTAGTTCAGATAGAGCTTGCCATCGACAATCTTCCACGCGCGTGGGTCGCCTTTGGCTTTCGATCCAAGAGCGGCGGCGTACGCGCAATACCCACCGTACTTGGGAGCAAAACTGGTCGGGCTGGCGACGAAC
>JBCAXC010000045.1:0-10648 GCA_038534255.1 Pseudomonadota bacterium | reverse complement strand
CAAATCAGCGTGTCCGTCGCGAAGATGGCGGCGCAAGCTATTGATTTTATTGAGAAAATTGGTTGCGGGGGTAGGATTTGAACCTACGACCTTCAGGTTATGAGCCTGACGAGCTACCGGGCTGCTCCACCCCGCGTGACCGGTGCGCATCTCAGACAATGCGACACCCAATGCGATCTGCCACGACCAAAATACGTGAGACACGGTGCGTGCACGGCGCTCGTTGTCGGCAGTTCGACGGACCGTCTGGCGACGGCTCGCTGGGTGTTAGACGGATCAAGCGACGGGCGCAACCGTCTTCTTCACCACGGTGATCTTTCTGGCGCCGACACCCCCGGTGCTCATGGAGAGCGGTCGCCAACTGTGAGCAAAGCGCGTTCCTCCGCGGAGATCCGTACCGTCAAAACGGCGGCATTCAGTGCGCTGAACACGGCGGCATAAAGCGGCAGGCCGAACGCCAGCGGGAGGAGGCAGATCTCGGCGATCACGACGAGATAGTTCGGATGCGACACATAGCGAAACGGCCCGCGCTGCACGAGTTGCTCGTCGGGGACGGTGATGATCCGCGTGGTCCACCGCGCCCCAAGCGTCGCAAGTGTCCAGAATCGAACGACTTGCACCGCGGCGAACAGCACGAGCGGAAGAACATAGACCGCAGTCGTCGCGGCGCCTGAGGCGGGCATGAAAACGGCAAACAGCCAGAGCCCGATGAGCCAGCAGGCGTGCATCACGACAATCGCCGGGTAGTGCCCGGCACCGTGTTCACGTCCGCCGGCTTCGAGCAATGCAACCGTGTTCCGCTGCGCCACCCGCAACTCGTACAGCCGTTGCCCCGTGACGTAGACCAGAACGGCAACGGCGAGCCAAAAAGCTTCGGAACCACCCATTGAGGAATAACCAAGCCCGCTCATGGTGATGCAGACGCCCCTTGCGTCGCGGTCTCCACGTATGCTTGCTCCCGGCCTTCAACACCCACCGAGTGGGATACCACCGGCCGCACCGCATCCAGCACCAGAAAGCTCGCTGTAAAGCCAGGGCCGAGCGCGCCCATGAGAACGGGTCCATCTGCGACAAAGCTGGGCTCGCGACGCGCCTTGTCCAGCACGAAGAGGACGGTGGGCGCCGACATGTTCCCGTGCGTGCGCAGAACCTCGCGTTCATCGTCGAGCGCGTTGGCGGGGAGAGAAAAGACCTCTTCCAGAGCTTCGATGACCCGCGTTCCGCCAGGGTGAAACACGCAGCCACCCAGGGAATCGAGATTGTGCCCGTGGGCAGAAAGGAAGGTAACGGCGGCGGACCGCATCTTGTCCTGAACCAATGCCGGGATACTCTTGGAGAAGATCGCGCCAAACCCAACCGGATCGACCGACCAGCCCATGATGCCGAGCGTCTCCGGCCACGTCACTTGACCGCTGCAGCCGATGCGCAGCCGCGAAGCAGATGATGCCGGGAGGCCGGTCGCCGTATCGCGGAGCGACCGCTCTTCGTTGCAGAGTACCGCCGCTGCCGCTCCGTCTGCAAACAGCGCAGTCGCAACGATATTGGCTTTGGTCAGCGTGTCAGCGCGGAATGAGAGCGTGCAGGTCTCAACCGCGACAACGAGAACTGTCCGTTCAGGCACGGCGCGGGTGAGGTCCGCCGCGATCGCAAGGCCACTCACGCCGCCAGCGCACCCGAGACCAAACACGGGCACGCGCAGCACGTCGGGCCGGAAGTCCAGCTCGGCCATGGCATGGGCTTCAAGCGAGGGCGTCGCGATTCCGGTGGAGCTGACGGTGACGATCGCGTCCACGTCGCTCGCTTGCAGGCCCGCGTCATCGAGCGCGGCTTGCGTCGCCGCGACAAAGAGTTCCGTCGCGCCGCGGAGATAAACAGCGTTCCGGTCGGCCCAATCGCGCGGCTCGCGAAACCAGGAGAACGGCACCACAGAGTGCCGCTGATCGATCCCGGTTGTCTCGAACACGGGGCGAAGCCGGTCAAAGTCGCCATACCGTCCGCCGAACATGGTCGTGGCCTCACGGGCCACCTCGTCCTGCGGCAGAACATGAGGCGGCACTGCCGTACCAAGTCCTCGCAATACGACGTCCCGCATCTCGCAATCCCCTAAATCACACCGTTGTAAAGAACCGCAGATGGCGGCGCTCCATGAGACAACCAACGCACGCAACCACAACGGTTACTCCAGAGCGCAAAGTTCACTCGGACGTGGCGGCCGTGGTCATCTTGTCGAGCGCACCCGTCATCTTTTTGAACACAGCCGCCCGATCACCGATGCCCCAGCGGGCGGAGAGCTTGGCTGGATCGGTGTAGGAGAGATACGTTTTTCCATCGACGTCGGTCCACGCAAGCGCCTTCATCGGCAGATCAATACCAATGCCGCGGTTCGCCTGCATCAGGGGCGTGCCGAGTTTTGGGTTGCCGAAAACCAGAAGCTCGGTTGGCGGGAGATCCAGTTCAACGGATTTCGCTCCCTTCGCATGATCGACGCGTGCGAAGATCGTGATCCCTTTTTTCTCCAGAATTCCGGCAAGGCGATCAAGCGTCGTTGCCGCGTCGTGGGCGGACAGCTTGGTGATCAGCGGCGAGCCATCAGCGGCGAAAGCGGTCATGGGCGAAAGCGCCAGACTGACGCCCGCCAGCACTGCAAAAAATGCACTGAGCGCACGCGTGCGAGAAATAGAGTGGATCATTGGGAACGTCATGCGTGACCTCCGGCTTATGAAAGAACAAAACTGACACGGGGTAGACCACGGATCGGCAACGGTCACCATAGCGCTTTGGTTCCTCTCAAGCGCGGGGAACGAAGGAGCGGGCCCGCAGGCGGTCGACACACAATGATGTGAGCGCGCCAAGTGCGTTGGCACCCGAAGCGGGCTTTGGGGGGTGCGGCGAACGGACGACTTCACCGTCCAGAATGTCGCGCCCTTGCGGTGATGCAGACATTACGGGCGATCAAAAAACCGGTTGTCCTGAGCCGCTGAGGCCGCCATGCAGGCATCAGAGCGCAGGCGGCGGCACCGCCACTGACACGCAAACCAACGCAGGAGAGCAACATGTCCATGCTTCAAGACCGCACCGCAGTCATCACAGGGTCGACCTCGGGGATTGGCCTTGCGATGGCAGAAGCACTCGCGGCGGAGGGTGCCAATATTGTGATCAACGGTCTTGGCGATGAAGCTGACAATGCCGACGCGCTGGACGCAGTGGCGAAAGCCGCGGGACGCGAGAAAGCAGTCGTCTTCAGCCCGGCGAATATGGCAAAGCCGGAGGAAATTCCCGGACTGATCGACACGGCGGAAAAGGCATTCGGCGCCGCGGATATCGTCATCAATAACGCTGGCATTCAGCACGTCGAGCCGATCGAGGATTTCCCGCACGAAAAGTGGGACGCGATCATAGCGATCAACCTTTCATCCGCGTTTCATACGACCCGGTCGGCGCTGCCCGGCATGAAGTCTCGCGGTTGGGGCCGAATCATCAACACGGCATCGGCCCACTCGTTGGTCGCATCACCCTACAAGGCAGCCTATGTCGCCGCCAAGCATGGCATCGTCGGCCTCACCAAGGTCGTTGCGTTGGAAGCCGCAGAGCACGGCGTCACCTGCAACGCGATCTCGCCGGGTTACGTCTGGACACCGCTGGTCGAAGATCAGATTGCAGACACCGCGAAAGCGCGCGGCATCTCCGAAGCGGAGGTTAAATCTGACGTGATGTTGAAGCCGCAGCCGACGAAGGAGTTCGTCGGAACGGACGAAATTGGCGCCATGGCCGTGTACCTGTGCAGCGAGATGGCCAAGAGCATCACGGGCGCGAACATGACCATCGATGGCGGTTGGACGGCACAGTAGCTGTCACGACCGACGCGATTGCTGAGGTCAAAAACGAAAAAAAGCGCGCACCCTGCGGTCAGGATGCGCGCTCGTATGTCAGAAGAACTGACGTCAGGTCAGCGAACCGTGGCTCCATGCACCAAGATGCAACGGCCCCGGAGGTTGTGGTGGCCTTACAGGCCGCGAACCAGATTGCTGATCGCGAGGATCGCATAGGCTGCGAGCAGAAGCGTGATCGTCGGCACGCTGCTGATGATCGGGATGACCGCGCCGAAGTACTGGATGGCAACAACGGCCAGCGCCAGGATGAACGAGATCATGAAGACGAGCAGATTTGGTGCGCTAAGTCGCATGGGAATTGTCCTTTGTGCCGCACTGTGAATTTCGCTGATGCAGGGCACTCTTTTTTTCCGCAGCGCGCCCTGAACTCGCATAACTGACGGGCAGATAAGACGATTCGTGGCCGAACGTGGCTGCAGCAGACAGGTTTTCCACCGCCCTTTCCACATGCCAGCTAAGTGCATGCGCGGCGCGCGCGAACGCTTCTCGCGCCTATCGCTGCACGGCCTGCGTCAACCGGAAGAACGCGGCCTAGCCATCCCCCGCCTGCATCACAACGCGATCAAGCTTGATCGGGAAGTCAGCGCGCAGCATCGCGTCTATCTCTGGCGAAATGTGCTGCGGAAAGTGCTCGGACAGCATCGCGTTCTTGCGTGCAATCGCGACCTCGATAATATCCGGGCGCCCGGCTTCGCCCCACTCCTTCGGGCTCATGCGATTGCCGATATCGGGATAGATGTACTCAGTCTGCATCAGGGTCAGCGTCTGGTCGCTGCCGAGGTAGTGGCCCGGACCGTCGGTGCAGACCTTACGGATCACATCGACCGAAAGTTTTTCATCCGTCACCTCAATGCCGCGCACACAGCGCAGGCACTGCCCGAGCATATCATTGTCGATGATGAGGCTCTCGAGGCAGAAGCCGAGCAACGACGCGTGCATGCCCGCGGCTTCATAGACCATGCTGGTCCCAGCAAGACCGGCCATGACGTCAGTGATCCCTTTCTCATAGCCCGACTGCACATCCGGCAACTTCGCGTCCGCCATACCGGCGGCACTGCCACCCGGCAGATCGTAGTAGTTCGCCATCTGGCCGCAGGCCGCCGTCAGCAGCGCCTGCTCGCCGGAGCCGCCAGACATCGCACCGGTCCGCAGATCAGAG
Organism: Pseudomonadota bacterium; assembly: GCA_038534255.1. Classification (GTDB taxonomy): domain Bacteria; phylum Pseudomonadota; class Alphaproteobacteria; order Rhizobiales; family CALHAX01; genus CALHAX01. The sequence continues at coordinate 5,599 of JBCAXC010000045.1, read as the reverse complement.
ACAAATGGCCAAGTCCCGAACAGCGCCGGATGGCCGGGTTTCAGGGCGTTGACATAGCAAAGCCCGCCGAGCACTTCGGCCACCGCCTGGACGACAGCGCCCACGATCGGCGCGGGCGCAGTGGCCCCGGCCTGGCCTGCGGAGAGCAGCAACACCGGCATACCGCCAAAGACAGCCGCTTCCAGACAAGCACACGCATCCTCAGCGAACTTCAGCGGCGGGACAACGAAACAGTTGGACTGCGAAACGAACGGACGCGCGCGCCATTTATCCTCCCCACCTGCGATCCGGTGCAGCATATCGAGCGTCTCGTCGACGTACTCCGGAAGCGTGAAGCTGGTTCCCACATGCTTGCGTGTGCCGCTGACGGCGGCATAGACGGTGTTCACATCGAGATCGCGCGGATCGACCATGTCGCGCGCCACCATCGGGCGTTGAAAAAAGTGGATGTTGTCGAGGTGCTCGACCATCCGCGCCGCATCATAGAGATCCTTGAGATAGGACTCGCGATAGTCGCGGGTCTCGAGATCGACGACGTGGACCGCCGCGCCGGCCGTCCCGAAGTAGACGCGCTGGCCGCCGGGGCGAATATCAAACTCTTCCGACTGACCGTAAAGCGTAATGTTGCGCGCCGCATTGGCGATGACGTCTTCGACGACCGCACGCGGAAACTTCAGCCGACCGTCTTCGTAAATCGCACCGATTTTCGTGCATGCTTCGACGCAGGTTGGAATCGCGTCGGCAAAGCCGATGGTCTCCAGCACCTCCATCACCGCGTCGTTGATCCGCTCCATCGCCGCCGCATCGAGCGCCTTATAGCGGCCACCACGCATCCCGGCGCGAACCGGCGTCGTTTCAGCGGAGAGTTTTTGCGATCGCAACTCGATCCGCGCTTCACGCCCGCCCGCACGACGACGCGCCCGTGGCCGCGCACTCACTTTTTCCGTTGTCGCCATGACGCCCCCCTTTGCGTACGTGTTCGATGACCGTCGCCATCGCACACAAAGAGTGCATGCGTTTCATCAACACCGGCAAGTTGAATTTTTCACCGTTGGCGCCACGCAGTCACGCCACCGCGATCACGCGCCATCAATCGCGACAGGATATGTCGCGATCAGGCGAACTTCGGCTGGATCGCCATCACGGTTGTATTGTCCTGCAATGGATCGCCCACCGCTTCGACCGCATCCACCAGTGCGCTCACAATCGCCGCAGGGTCGCCGTCGTCCTGCTCTGCGATCACAGATGCGATGGCCGCATGGTCGAGCGCTTCAATCCCGTCGCTCGCGATGATCACGACGTCATCTGGCAGAAGGCGCAGCAACTTCGCCCCGATATCGACCATGTCGATCGGCCCACCGGTCAGCGCGGAGCGGAGCATATGACGCTGCGGGTGTGCTTGCGCTTCTGCATTATTGATGAGCCCACGCGTCGCCATATCGTCGATGACAGGCGCCATCGAGTGATCTTCGTTCAGGAGATAAAGCGAACGCGCCCGGAACAAATACAGATGCGAGTCCCCAACGCTGACCCACCGCATGCCGCGCTCACCAAAGACAGCGCCGACGAGTGTACAGCCCATCCCGTCCAGCGTATCATCTTCGGCAATAGCCTCCGCGAGCGAGAGGTTGCAGGCCTCGAGTGCTGCCCGCAGTCGCGTGTGCGGCACCGTACGCTCGCTGGCATAAACCTCCGTGAAGCGGGCGCACACCATCTGGCTGGCCGTCTCGCCGGCCACATGTCCACCCATCCCGTCTGCCAGCACGGCCAGCAGTTCGCCCGTGCCGCGTTCACCCGTCCGCGCGTCACCGGGACCGCCCTGCGCAAACGCGAACACGCAATGATCTTCCTGGTGCGTACGCGCACCGACGATCGCCTCACTCGCATGCGCGTACCGATCGATCACCGGCGCCTCATCCGGCTCACCCGGCGTTGCAGCCTTGGGATTTGGTTGATCCGTCGGAGGATGAAGATCTGGCATGCGGGCGGGCCTGCACGTTGGGGACCGAGTCAGCAGCGACGTCAGGCGCCGGCGGACCCGATCGCCTTGAGCTCCGACCAGTCAAACTCCGGCCCGCAGAACGGCACGAACACGAGCTGGGTCTTGCCGACCGTGATCACATCCATCGGGGTCAGCGGCACGGCCGAGGTCGGCTTGGTCTCATTCAGCGAGACGACATTGGTCTTCGCCAGATTGGGCACGAACAGGAACGTGCGGTCCGTGCTGTCATAGCGGATATAGGCCTGCTCTTCCGCCGAGATCGCATCGTCACCGAAGTCGATCGCAATACGTTGGGTGGGCGCGCGCCCGAGCGCATTGTTGCCCTCATAAACCGGACGGAACGCGCCAAGCCCGGGCCCACCGATCACGACAAGCCACGCGACGACAGGCTCCTGAAAATAGTCATCCCGCCCAGGTTTCTGGACGCCACGCACCAGCCGCGTCTGGTCGGCGTTTTCTTCGTCAACCGTCATGTCCCGCTCACTTTCTGCCACCGCAACCGCCGCCGCTGCGGGGAGGTCTGTCTCCAGGGCCGGCGCTTCGGCCGGGATGGTTGCCGCCGTCGTGTCCGGCGCGTCGCCTGCATCAGATGTCGGCAAGACGCCATACGCATCGGGGTTTTGACCCATCGTCGACGGCTCCGCAAGCGCGTGAAAGGGCGCGGCGTGACTGTTGGTTGGCTCGAAGGTTTCGTCAGCGGCGATGGTCTCAGCGACCTCTGGGAGCGCCACGTCTGCGACAGGCGCGATCTCAAGCGGCGGCTGTCCGATCGACGCCTCGGCCAAGCGACGCGCCGGATCAATCTCAGCCTCAGCAGCTTCAGCGTAATCGTTCACCGCCTCAGCGTGCGGCGAGGCCGCCAGATCAAGAATTTGCTCATCGGAGCGCAGCAGTTTGGTCTGACCCGTCGTTGCAGGCACGCGCTGCGGCTGCATGCTAATCGGCGACGGCGCAACACCGAGAACATCCGCGATGTCACGCGGCTCCGGGGATGCAGGCGCGACCATGTCGGGCGCTTGAGCAAACACTTCTGCAGTGGGTGAAAACGTCGGATCGGGCGTCGCAGCCGGTTGCTCGGCAGGCACGTCCAAGAAGGACGGTGCATTGTCGTGCGCCTCAAGCATGGTATTGCTCGGGGCATCGCTCGGGGGCCGAGGCGTCACGGACGCCGTTGGACGCGACTGCACGTGGGGATGCGGCGTCGGCATGGGCGTCGGCTCATGCATCGGTGCGCGTGCATCCGGCGGAGCGTCAGCGCGTGTCGTCGGTTCACGCAGTCCAGCCACCGCCCGCAGCGCATCGCGCAAGGACGCACCTCCGAACAGCCCACCAGCCTGACTGCCATTCGGCCCCGTCGTCGTTTCGTCGCCTCGATCAGCCACCCGTCGTCTCCCGATTTCCTGCACTGCGCGGTCACAACATCGCGCAAAATTGCCCACACCGCCGGTCTATGGCGCGTCCCCTTGGCGACTTCGTGGCAGCGTGATCGTCAACGCGTGTTCAACAAGCCGCGCCTCAAAATCGCGCCGATCTCCACAAAACGGCCATTTCCTATTGGCACGTGGCCCAACGGTCGGAAATCCCTCCGCACAGCGCGACACACGTGATATCGCGCGGCCAGCAAGACCGACATACTCAAGGACCATCGTGGGGCTGATGGACAACCTTCTCGCACTTCCAAACGGCACGGTGCTCGCCGGAGACTACCGCATCGAGCGCGTCCTCGGCGCGGGCGGCTTTGGCATCACCTACCTCGCGGAAGAGCTGGCGTTGCATCGCAAGGTCGCCATCAAGGAATACTTTCCGGGTGAGTTCGCCGCGCGGGACAGCGCCTCGCAGGTCCGCCACCGCTCTGAGTCGAACCGGAACGACTATGCATGGGGTCTCGAGCGGTTCATTGAGGAAGCGCAGACGCTCGCCCGTTTCGACCACGCCAACATCGTCCGCGTCTATCGCTACTTCCGCGCCAACAACACCGCCTACATGGTCCTCAAGTTCGAGGAGGGTCAAAGCCTGCGGCAGTGGATCGACACGCTCAACGCGCCGCCTGCGCAGGCGCAGGTCGATGCGATCCTCACGCCGGTGCTTGATGCGCTGGCGCTGATCCACGATCACGATTTCCTCCACCGCGATATCGCAGCCGACAACATCCTCCTCCGCCGCAACGGCGCACCGGTGTTGATCGATTTCGGCTCGGCGCGTGGCGAGGTCGCAAACCAGACGAAGACACTGAGTGCGTTGGTCAAACCCGGCTACTCGCCGTTCGAGCAATACGCCAGCAACTCAAAGCAGCAAGGCCCGTGGACCGACATCTACGCGCTCGCTGCCACACTCTATCTCGTGATTACGGGCACCCGCCCGCCAGACGCACCCTCCCGCCTCAGCGAAGACGAATATCTCTCCGCACATCTTGCAGCAAAAGCGAGCTATCGCCCGGGCTTTCTGACGGCTCTGGATGTGGCGCTGCGACTGACCATCGCGGAACGGCCCCAGTCCATCGCGGCATGGCGCGCGATGTTGTTTGCCGGCGCGCAAGCCTCGAGCGCCCCGGCTCCCTCCGCCGCCAACGCCACAGTCCGCGCAACACGAAAGATCGCGGGGGAAGGTGGCGCGCCTTTGGTCTGGCGCAAGCGTGGGGCAGCGCAAGCTGCGCAGATGGCCTCACTCGACAACGGGCCCGCTGCGGACACCAACGCCACTCCGAACGCAGACATCGGCGCGAAGCGTCCGCGCCCGTCGAAAGCCTCCCGAGACATCGGAAAAAAGATCGCTGCCGGGTCAGCCGCAATCCTTGGCGGCGCTCAACGTCTTGCAGGCGGAGCCAAAGACAAGGTCGGCCAAGTCGGCAACCGCGGTTCAGCCGCAGCCGCACATGGTAGGGACAGGCTGATCGAAGGCGGTCGATCCATCGCCGCCATCCGCGCGCCGCTCCAAGCCAGATTGCAAAGCGCACGCGACGCACTCGCCGCGCGCAATCCTTTCGCAAAACCGGATCCAGCCCGAGAACGCCGCTCACTTGTGAAGGCGCTTGAAGAAGAACTCGCCCGTCCGATCCCGCACGCGGGCAACCCAGAAGCAGACGGCAGCGAACCGGCCACACCCGCAAAAGGTCGGTCTCTCCCCCGCCTGCCATCTTGGGCAAACCGGCGCAAAAACAACAAGCAAGCAGCAAACGCTCCCCGACGCGAGAACTCCAGACGCCGAAAGTCATCGAGCGCCCGCAAGAGTGCTCCGCGAACGCCCAAACGCAAACGCTCCAATCTTGGGCGCCTCGTCTATGCAGGGAGAGTGAGCGCTCAACTGGCGCTCATCACCGGTTTTGTCTCCCTGCTCGTCATCCGCCCGGAAATCAAACTGCCCGAGCCCGCCCCGGCCGTCGCCGCATGGAGCGCGTCGAGCCCCCGCGCCAGCGAAAATGCGCTCGGCTTGTTGCGCACCTTCCGCGAGCACGACGCGCCGATCTCAAGCCTCGCTGTGTCAGATGACGGCACCAAGATCGCATCGACCTCACGCGACGGCCGCAGTGTGATCTGGCAGCCGTCAACCGGTCGTGCCCTGCAGCGCATCAACATCGGCGATGTCGGTTGCGTTGACGGC
>JBCAXC010000044.1:0-10650 GCA_038534255.1 Pseudomonadota bacterium | reverse complement strand
AGCCGGACTTCGAGCAGGATCTCGCGCGGCAGATGCGGGGGCGCCGCGTTGCCGAGGAGCATCTCGCAGCGCTGCAACGTCGCCTCTGCCGCGCGAGATCCTGCTCGAAGTCCGGCTGCGCACCAAGCCTGTGCACCACAATGACGAAGTGGGCATCCGCGGCATCGAAGAACACTTCGATCGAGATTTTGACACGCGCTTCCAGATCGCCGTCGGGTTCGCCCTCCGGAGCGGTCGACGCCCCAGAACTATGAGGCAGCCCGACGTTGGCCAGCACGAGCGATGGGTAAAAATCATCGACAAGTGCGTGGAGGTCGTCTTCGAGGCCGGTGAAGACTGTAAGGTCATCGCTCAACATCGCGCCGGGCACGAGCCAGCCTGCCAGCGAGCCGACAGAGCCTAGGACCCGCAAATCCGTGTCCGCCCATGCAAGTCCGAGCACGCCGCGCGCGACAAGAAACTGGAACAGCCCGGACGCAATATCGTTGTCTGCCGTCACCGTTGTCACGCGCCGACTTTCACAATCTCTGCGGCCAGGCATTGGAACGCAGAAGCGACGTTCGCCCCATCGAGCGCACTGGTCACAATGGTTGTCGCCGGATCGAGCTCATGTTTCGAGATCATCCCTTCCAGCGCTGCGGCCTCTACGAGGTCCGACTTGTTGATGACGAAAAGCGTCGGCCGACCGTGACGCGCCTTGCGGAATGCATCCGCCAGCGGTCCGAGGCGGGACAGCGTCACATCACGAGACGCATCGGCAACGATCAGGGCACCAGCAGCACCCTTGATGTAGTTGTGCGAACCGATGCTCTCGCCGAGATCGCCATCAACGTCCCAGATCGAGAGCCGCATCGGCCCGGCGGCGTCTGCGATATCATCCGTTTGATGCGTATAAAGCTCCACCCCGAGCGTCGCACGATAACCGGCATCGAAGCGATTGAATACGAGCCGACGCGCCAGCGCGGTCTTGCCGACAGCGATTTCTCCAAGCAGCATGACCTTGCGCGTCAGCACACGACTATTCGCCGTTCAGCGGCAGCTCGAACTCGACGCGACGGTTGCCCCCCTCGGGTCCATCGACGGTGCTGAGCATTCGCTCGGATGAGCGTTCTGCCAGGATGAGGCGGTTCTCCGCGATCCCGCGAGAAACCAGCGCCTCAATCACCGCCCGTGCCCGATTGATTGCCAACCCACGATTGCTGTCCGCACGCCCCCGCAAGTCAGCGTAACCAACGACGCGCAATCGAGCCGCATTCCCTTTCAGCAATCCGGCAAGCGCATCGAGCGTCCGGTTGGCCACGCCCTCATCCCGAAAACGGGTCCCGTTCTGAAAGAAAACCCCGTTGGTCATGGCGAACTCCGTCAGCGGATCAAGCCCGGGACCGACCTTGCGGGCCTCAAGCGCGGCGATCCGCTGGCGCAGTCGGTCCGCCCGTTCCGCAAAAGTCCGGCGCGCCTCGGCAGAGCTGCTCTCAAGCGCCGAGACCTCGGCTCCAAGTGCACGCAGCGCAGCGCGGTCGGCGGCGGCAGCTATTTTGTCCTCCGTCGCACCGACACGTCCGGTCACAACGGCCAGAGCATCTTCCGCCGCGCGCAGGCGGGTGTCGTCGCTCTCTCCTGTGACGACAACCTTGAAGTTCGCGCGGACGCGATCGGCACCAAGTTCCTGCTCCAACGCCGACGTCGCCCGCTCAAGCGCCACATCGGAGGGGGCAAATCCGGCGACACGCACAAGCTGACGATCGTCGGAGACGTGTATCTGAACCGGATACCCCTCGAACCCGCGATCCTGCGCGATTGTCTGCTGCGCCGCCGCATGGAGGCGCGCGCGATCCCACGATGTATAGGAGAACCAGCCAATCGCAGCCGCAGCAGCCGCGCCGATGAGCCCGAACAGGATCATCGCGAGGATCGGCCGTGTCTGGCTCATCTCCGTTTGCACTGCGGTCAAGCGCTCCGCCACTACGGGCAGCAGTTTTGGCGATGTACCCGCAGCATCGTCTTCCAGCTGCGCAATCTCTTTCGAGCGTTCTTCCAGCAGGGTGATCAACTCGCGATCAATCGTGCGCTCGAATTTCCTCCGCGCGCGGCCCTGCCCGACAACGGCGAGGATGAGACCCGACGTAGCACGGAGATAAATCGTCTGATCGCCCATATCGACGGAACGGAGTGCCGAATGGCGCTTAGCGAACGCCTCCTGCGCAAACTCGTGAATCGCCGCGACCATCCCGCTGATCAGCGCGCTGTCCTGCTCTTTGCCCGATCCGCGCGCTTGCGCCATCGCATCGAGCTGGAGGTGGTCAATCAGCACGCCAGATCCACGACGGATCAGCATCAACTCGCTCATCCGGTACATCGACTGATCTGCAAGGGCGAGCGCAGTATAGGACTGCCCAGTCAGCATTGCCTTGATCCGGAGGTACACGAACCTGCCCGTAAGACCAGACTCAAGCCGACGGTTGGTCTGTCGCATCACATCATCGACCGCTGACGCGACATAAGCAGACACAAGACGCCCCATGATCGGATAGAGCGCGTCGACCATCTCATCGCGCGAGTTGCGTATCTCGCGCTTCATGCCCTCGACGAGCAGCGGCGCGATGGCATCCGCCACCTGCTGATGCTGTCGCACACGGGCATCGCGCAGCGCCCCGGCGATCACTTCGGAGACGCTGCGTTGCAGCACCACATCCGAGCCGATGCGATCATGATGGGCATCGATCTGCCCACGCAGCTCCGCGATTGCTTCCTGCTCGTTGCGGAACAGCAGGCTCTTCAGACGCGTGACGTCGTTGTATTCGCGGGCAGCTTCGGTCATCGCGTGGCCTCAGGTTTCACGCGGTGGCGAGAGGGGCGTGACCTGGCGCGACACAGCGCGCTGCGATGACGCCGGCCGCACGGGCTGCGCCGACCTCGTCGCGGGAGCCTGATCATCGAGGAGAGGCGCAACATCCCGCGCCCATGCCTCACGCGCGATCTGCCCCTGTGTTGCAAGTGCCTTAACCAGCGCCTCAAGCGCCGCGACGCGCGCTTCCAGCAATTCGATCGCGCGTGATTGCGCGGCGTGTTGCTCGCCGAGCAGAAGCTGACGAACCTGTTCCATCTCGTCGCGTGGCTCACCGGCAGAAGACGGATGCGACGCGCCGTTTGCACTCGAAATGTCCGAGTTCTTCATCATCGGTCCTCGCTGGTCGGGTGTCTGACGCTGGCGTGATCTTGGTTAACGATCAATGGCATAGCGACGCAAGTGATTGCTTCCAATGCCGACCGGCAGGCCCCCGACGCATCTGGATGAACAAGACGCGCCAGAATGTGGAAACCCGACGCTTATGACTGGCCCGCAAAGTTTGTACCAGATTGCGGCGGCGGCGGGGTGCGCTTGGCACATCGCGATGCCCTTGAAACGTCGGCACGTTGGGGGTGCCGCACGGTCATCGGAAAAGTGGCTGTCACGCAGGCACGTGACAGCCACTCCGTGGGCCGACACTTGGGGAATGCCGTACCACTCACGAGTTTGGCGTCGGGGTTACGCGACAACGCGCCAAACTCGAAAAAGAAACTAAAAAATGTTGTGCACCCGCACAATTGATTTGTGGCGTCTATGGCGCATGGGTCTGTAAGCCCTGAGTACTGAATCGTATCTGATATCTCGCACCACCGAACGCTGCAGGACCTTGCGTAAGATGAGCGACGCACCTTTCGCCGACGGATCACATGTCGTCCATGGGTCGCACGGCATTGGCGTCATCTCGGGCACCCAGAGCGTCGAAGCTGCCGGTATCACCATAGAGATGCGCGTCGTCTCGTTCGAAGCGACGGGCATGACGTTGCGCATCCCGGCGCCGCGGATGGGCGAAAGCGGCCTGCGCCCCCTCGCCACCAAAGGCGAAATCGACGAGACACTCTCATTGCTCGCAACGCGATCGAAAGTGCGTCACGCAGATCAATATCGTCTCGTTGCGGAAAGCGAACAGCGCATCGCAACAGGCGATATCAAGAAGACCGCGCGAGTCGCACGCGACATGTTCCGCAGCCCTGGTCACCGTGAAACGCCCTACTCTGTCGAACGCGCGTTCAATGCCGCGGTGGACCGGTTGGCCGACGAAATTGCGCTCGTGCTCGACATCGACGTAAACGACGCGCGTGAAAAGGTCGTGAGCCAACTGACAGACGAGCGTCCCGACACTCCATAAGTGCGTCGCGTGTCCCCGCCGGTTCGCCCTGATCACGGGCCCAATCAGTCACCTTGACAGCGCAGGCTCTCCAATAATGATGGGGCTCTTCCTGTGCCCAATCTCCAACCATCTGTGGTTCCATGGCGAAACCGAAGCCAGCGTTGAATGTATCCATCTGGCGCGGGCGTACTGATGGCGCCTACCAGTCATTCGAGGTGCCGCGACAGGACAACCAGACGGTCCTTGATGTCGTGACGTACATTCAGCGTCATCTCGATGCGACGCTGTCCTATCGCTTCGCCTGCCGCGTCGGCGTGTGCGGTTCCTGCGCAATGACTGTCAACGGTCGACCACGCTGGACCTGCAGAACCCATGTCTCACGCGTGACGGACGGCGACGACACGCTTGAGATCGGCCCGCTCGGCAATCTGCCGGTCATCAAGGACCTCGCGGCTGACATGCGGCCCTTCTTCGAGAAGTGGCAAAAGGCCGGAGGAAAATTTGAGGCCAGCACGGATCGCCATGCGCCCATGGCTGCGATCTCACCGGACGGGCCAAAGCGCGCCGCGGCCTCCAAGGCCATCGAGTGCATCAACTGCGGCATCTGCTATGCGGCGTGTGACAGCGTGCGCTGGAACGTCGACTATCTGGGCCCGGCAGCATTGAACCGCGCGTGGACGTTGCAGAATGACGAGCGCGATGCGGGCCACGCGGCACGCTTGCGTGCGGTCGCCGCTGACGGCGGCTGCCACAGCTGCCACTCCCACCAGTCTTGCGAGGCGCACTGCCCGGCCAACCTCAACCCGACAGAGTCGATCGCCGGGCTGAAACGGATGACAGTACAGGCCTACATCCGCGGCGAACTGGAGGCCGAAGTCGAATGAGCGCCATCCGGACTGCGACACGTCTCTATGTCCTGCAACGCTTGACGGCGGCCATTATGGGTCCGTTGATCATCGTGCACATCGCGCTCATTTTCTACGCCACGCACGACGGCCTGACCGCCACGGAAATCCTCGAGCGCACGCGCGGCAGCACAATCTGGTTCGGCTTTTATCAGCTGTTCGTCATCAGTGCCGCGGTCCACGGAGCCATCGGCCTGCGCAGTGTGACAAATGACTGGATCACAGACCGGCCCGCAGCGCTCAACGCGATCATGTGGGGCACAGGCCTCCTGCTCCTGATCCTCGGCACACGGGCCGTAATCGCGGTCATCGCACCGGGAGCTGCATGACAATGGCACTCTCGCAGACCGGCCATCGTCGCAACGCGCTTTGGACCGCCGCACTGATCCACCGCGTGTCCGGCGTTCTTCTCGCGCTTTTCCTCCCGCTTCACTTTCTGGTTCTCGGACTTGCGCTCGAAGGCGAAGCCGCACTCGGCAGCTTTCTCAAGTGGACAGAAAATCCACTCGTCAAATTCGCCGAAGCCGGTCTGGTATTTCTTCTCGCCGTGCACCTGCTCGGTGGCATCCGGGTTCTGGTCCTCGAGAACCTCGTATGGCGCGACGCATATAAATCCGCCGCCACGGTCGCTATCGCGATCTCGTTTGGAGTTGGCGCACTTTTCCTCTTTCAGGTGATTTGATCGGAGACGTCCGGGATGTCCTCGTACCCCAATGTCGAGCTAAGCCGCTCACGCACTGACATCCTGATCCTCGGCGCGGGCGGCGCAGGGCTCTTCGCAGCCCTCCACGCCCATCGCGCTAATCCCGGATTGGAAGTCGCCATCGCCTGCAAGGGCCTGCTCGGAAAATCCGGTTGCACGCGCATGGTCCAGGGTGGCTACAACGTCGCGCTCAACCCGGGCGACAGTGTCACACGACACTTCATGGATACGATCGAGGGAGGGAAATGGCTCCCGCATCAGGATCTCGCCTGGACGTTGGTCGAGACCGCAGTCGAGCGCATTCACGAACTTGAAAACGAAGTTGGCTGCTTCTTCGACCGCAACTCCGACGGCACACTGCACGGCAAAGCCTTTGCCGGTCAGACATTCGATCGCACGGTCCACAAGGGTGACCTGACCGGCATCGAGATCATCAACCGACTGATGGAGCAGGTCTGGGCGCTGCCGATCGCCAAGCTCGAAGAGCATCGCGCCGTCGCGCTGATCAAAACGCCCGAAGGCGACGCACTCTCCGGCGCTCTGATGATCGACATGCGCACTGGCGGTTTTCACTTCGTTGAAGCCGGATGCGTCCTGCTCGCGACGGGCGGCGGGCCGACCATGTTCAAGTATCACACCCCATCCGGCGACAAGTCGATGGACGGCCTCGCGATGGCACTCGATGCCGGACTTGAGCTGCGCGACATGGAGATGGTGCAGTTTCACCCGACCGGCGTGCTCGCGGGCGAAAACACCCGTATGACGGGGACGATCATCGAGGAGGGCCTGCGCGGCGCGGGCGGTTACCTGCTTGACGGAGAAAAACAGCGCTTCATGGAGCGCTACGATCCCCGCAGCGAACGCGCCACCCGCGATATTGTCTCCCGCGCCATGTTCGAGGAAATGCGCGCGGGCAACACGACAGACGAAGGCGGACTTTATATCTCCATGGCCCACCTCGGGCCGCAGAAGGTCGCAAAACAATTCAAGGGCATGGTTGATCGCTGCCGCGATTGCGGCTTCGATCTGGCGGGCGGACTGGTCGAGGTCGTGCCAACCGCACACTACCTGATGGGCGGGCTGGTTTGCGAGGTCGACACATCAACGGCCCTGCATGGCCTGTTTGTCGCGGGCGAGGATGCAGGCGGCATTCACGGCGCCAACCGCCTCGGCGGCAACGGCGTGGCAAACTCCACCGTGTTTGGCGGCATCGCAGGCGACACCATGGCCGCATGGCGCACACAGAACCCCGGCCACCGCGCACCCGACGAAGACGCCCTCGCGCTTGCCATTCACAACGCGTGCGCACCGTTCCGCACATCAGGCGGTGACCTCAACGCCATCAGGGATCGCTTGCTCGACGTCATGTGGGAAGACGTCGGCATTATCCGTGACGCTCGCTCTCTCGCACGCGGCAGCGCGGCTCTCGATGAATTGAGCGCCGATCTCAGCGCCTCGGGCATCGGCGAGAGTGACCCGGCCTTCAATCTCTCCTGGCATGACTGGCTCAACCTCAAGAACCAGATCGCCCTGTCACATGTCATCGCCGCCGCGGCCCTCGAACGCGACGACAGCCGCGGCGCGCACTTCCGCGAAGATTTCCCCGAGGCCGGCGATCTTGAAACCTCGGCCTTCACGGTCACCTCACGCGCGGACAACGCAACGCCGATCACCGTGCGCAGCGAGCCCGTGGTGTTCTCCCGCGTCCGCCCCGGCGAAACGTTGCTGACCGAGGCTCCAGTCGCGGCCGAGTAGCGGCCCAGTAACGGGAAGGTTTGGCCAATACGGAAGGGGCCAGTCATGAAACCAGCCGAGCCCATAGCCATACGTCCGGTGACGGACGATCCAGCAGAAGTCTGCCGGCTAATTCTCCGCGCATTGCCGGAATGGTTCGCCGACGAGCAATCTGTCAGAGACTACAGTGCGAACACGACGGATCTGCACACGATCGGCGCTTTCAGCGGCGAACGCTGCGTCGGGCTTGTGTCACTGCGCAACCACTTCGACCTCAATGTCGAGATCGACGTTATGGCAGTGCTCCCCGACTATCATGGTCACGGCGTTGGCCGAGGGTTGGTTTCAGCTGCTCTGCGTCATTCGAGCAAGCTTTTCGCGACCTACCTCACAGTGAAAACTGTTGCCGAAACGCGAGACAGCACACACTACGAAATGACCCGAAAGTTCTATCGGCGCACGGGCTTCAAGGATTTTGAGACTCTCGAAGATCACTGGGGAGAGGGACTGGACGCACTGCTTTTGATCCAGAGCGTGCAGGGTGCGATCACCCCAGCAAAGGACCAAACTTGCTGATGTATGCTAGACATCGCTCATGAACCGGATCGTCCGCAAACACCCGTCAGCCCCGGCGACCTACGCTGACATTGAGGCCCTCCCCGAAAACATGGTCGGCGAGATTGTCTTCGGCGTGCTCAACGCGCATCCGCGACCGGCCCCACCCCATGCATTTGCGGCATTCGAGCTGAGCGGCGAGCTTCGAGGCCCATTTCGCAAAGGTGTCGACGGACCGGGCGGCTGGACCTTCCTCATTGAGTCCGAGTTGCATCTCGCCGATCACGTGATCGTGCCTGACATAGCAGGATGGCGCAGTGTCCGATTGTCCGGATTGTCCGAAAAGCACTACATCGAAACGCCGTCGGACTGGCTTTGCGAAATTCTCTCCCCGTCCACTGCGCGGATTGACCGGACCGACAAGCTGCAGATCTACGCCAGCTTCGGCGTGCCGCACTGCTGGTATGTCGATCCGCTCGCCAAGACACTCGAAGTTCTCGAGCTGCAGAAAGAAAAATACACCATTGCTGCGACCTTCAAAGCCGGCGACGACGTCACCGCACCACCGTTCGAAGCACACACCTTCCCGCTCAATGTGCTCTGGCCGCTCGATCCCGCTGATGAGGAACAACCCGAAACACCATGATCTCCTCCGCGCTCCTCCAATCCACCGCCGAAGATCTGATGGCCAAGGCCGCGATCGAAATACCAGCCGATTATCTCGCCGGCCTTGAAGGTCTCGCAAACACAGAAAGCGGAGAATTATCCGCCTTCGTCATCCAGGCGATGCTCGACAACTACAAGGCTGCCGAAGAGGACCGTCGCGCCATGTGCGGCGACACCGGCTGCCCTCGCTGGTACGTCAAACTTGGCAACGAGGCCCGCATTGACGGTGGTCCGATCGCGCTCGAGGCCGCCATTCGTCGCGGCACAGCCAAGGCGACACACGACATCCCGCTGCGGCCCAACCGTGTGCACCCTTTGACCCGCGCTGACCACGACAACAACGTCGGCCTCAATGCGCCCGAGATCGAATATGCGTTTCACCCCGATGCCGACTGGGTGGATCTGACGACCGTTCACAAAGGCGGCCTTTTCGGCACCGACTACCGCATGCTCTTCCCCGGAGACGGCATCGAGGGCATTCGCCGCTTCTTCCTCGACACACTCGTCGCCTTCGGCAAACGCGGCCTCGCCTGCCAGCCCGCCATCGTCGGCATTGGGCTTGGCGGCAACAAGGATACCTGCATGGTGCTCGGCAAGCAGGCCGCCTGCCTCCGAACGGTCGGCTCAGTCCATCCCGATCCATCGGTCGCAAAGCTCGAAGCCGAACTGAAGGAACTCGGCAACTCGATCGGCATGGGGGCGATGGGATTCATGGGTTCCTCCATGGTCGTCGATTGCAACATCGAGGCGGGCTACTGCCACACAGGCGGCATGCCGATGTCGGTGCACATGTTCTGCCTTTCCTCCCGTCGCGCAACCGCACGCGTCCACGCCGATGGCCGCGTTTCTTACCGGACCGATCCTGAATGGTTCAGCGACTACTCGCGGCGGCTCGGTACGGAATGGGACCACCCGATGGTCGAGGCAGCGGAGTGAAAATCATGACGAAATCCAGCCTGAAAAGCGTGACGCTCAACCTGCCTGCCACCCGCGACAAACTCATCGGCCTTGAACTTGGCACCATCGTCTATCTGACCGGTCGCATATTCACGGCGCGCGAGGGGGTCTACAAACGCGCAGTCGAGGACGGGCACGGCCTTCCCGCCAGTCGTGAAGACATGGGCTCCGCGAATTTCCATTGCTCCCCGGCCGCCTCCATCGACGACGATGGCAATTTCAATGTCGGCGCGGTGACCGCCACTGCGTCGTTCCGCTTCGCCAAATGGCTGGACGGCTGGTTCACTCTTTCTGGCTGCAACATCATCATCGGCAAGGGCGGCATGACGAGCGAAATCTACAAACGCTCCTTTGTCCCGGCCGGCGCGATCTACCTGACGACCGTCGGCTACGGCACCGGCGCCCTGCTTGGACGCGGCATCAAGGATGTCGTTGCCGCGCACTGGCGCGACGAACTCGGCTTGGCTCAGGCGATCTGGGTGCTGGACGTCGAGCGCATGGGGCCGTTCCTTGTCGAAGGTGACGCGGAGGGAAATTCCCTGTTTGAGCGTGAGAATGCCAAGGTCGCCGCCGGCATTGAGGCCGCCTACGAAGGCACCCGCCCCGCCACCATGCAACGTTACGGCGAACTCGACGACAAGACCAAAGAAGTCATCTGATCGAACACCACGCAGGCAAACGCAGCATGCTTATCGTCATCCATCACAATCCCAACTGCGGAACCTCGCGCAACGTCCTTGCAGCAATCCGAGAGGCGGGCCATGAACCAACCGTCATCGAATATCTCGACGAGGGGTGGACGCGCCCGCAGTTGCTCGGGCTCTTCGCCGCCGCTGGCCTGACATCAGGAGAGGCCGCACGGAGAACAAACATTCCAGACGAGGCCCAGGCGGCACTGGAAGCGGCGACAACCGACGACGATTTGATCGCAGCGATGGTCGCGCACCCGATCCTC